>JAHRVB010000107.1 GCA_019090895.1 Kangiellaceae bacterium | reverse complement strand
GCTAATTCCACCATCAACGACGAGTGATTGACCAGTCATAAACCGACTATCATCACTCACTAGAAGATGATAAAAAGCGAGCAAATCATCGGTCGTTCCTACTCGCCCCTGAGGAGCTAAACACTCAGCTAATGGACGTTCAGGATGACCCTGCGGTAACATATCAGTCTCAATTGAACCTGGACAGACGCAATTGACGCGAATGTTTTTGGGTGCAAGCACCAAAGCTGCCGCTCGCGAATAATAGAGAACAGTCGCTTTACTCGCACCATATTGGCTGTATCCCGGCGCAGCGATAAAACCCGCAATTGAAGCCGTATTGATAATAGAACCACCATTTGGCATATAGTTGGGCGAATGTTTTAGTGACCAATAAACACTATGACTATTCAATTCAAAAGCTTCTCGAAGCTGGTCAGTGCGCCCGTCTGTAATCGTTGAGCCGGTACTATCTAAACCTGCATTATTTATGACTACATCAATGCTTCCTAGAACGGTGGCGGTGTGAGTTAATGCATCTATTACGCCCTGCTCGCTTGCTAGATCCTTTTGAAAAAAACGAATTGGGACAGAGTTGTCAATTTCGGTAACTTCACGCCGACCGACGGCTACGACTTGCGCACCATAGTTTGCAAAGTGTTTAGCAAGCGCCAATCCAATACCTGCGGTACCGCCATTGATAAGTATCTTTTTATTTACGATGGAAAACATAATCACCTCTATTCTTTTATTTACCCCTATATGTCCCTATGCAAGACACTTAATCGTATATTTATATAGTTTTATCTGGAAATTATAGAATATATTTAGTTTATTCTGCAATATACACCTGTTTACTAGTTAAAAGTTAATAAACATGACGCCCAAATAGTATATTTATACTATATCGTTTCTGATAGTTGAGATATTCGCGTCTAAACGTTATTCACGATAATTAATTACGCAGTGGAAAATAGAGGATACGAAAAATAATGCACCCATATGTAGTTGACAAATTGACACCCAAAACACCAGCTCAAAAGCGAAGTCGTGATCGATATGATTTAATCTTAAACACCACAAAAAACATGCTGGAACAGAATCGTGGGTATGATATTAGTATTTACGATATAGCCAAAAATGCGAGAATTCCGGGACCATCCATCTATCGCTTCTTTCCTTCAACCGAAGCGATTATATTGTCCATTGCCAAAACATATCTTAATGAAATACAAACTGCCCTCACAGTGGTAGCAGAGGAAAAGCATAACTCTTGGCAGGATTATTTTCATCGCTCAAGTGACATAGCGCGACAGTTTTATAGACGACACCCATTATCGATGAAGTTAATTTTTGGTTGGTCTTTACCTGAAGTTAAATTAGTTGATAAGCAGGCAGTCACTGATATCGCGACCGACATCAATCGGTCGCTTTCTGAAGCACAATTAATTCCAACTATTGAAGGTTTACTTAAGCATACGATAATTGCTATTGAAATCAACGATGCGATCTGGAAAGTTTCTTATGAACGTCATCGCGATATTACTGACTTTTATTTCGAGGAAAGCTTTCAAGCCTTGATCAGCTATCTCGGACTTTACCTCCCCAAAATGAAGCCTAACGGTTTAATCGGCATGTCCTAACGGCGACGAACGTCTAATAAATAATAAAATGAAAAGAGGTTTTGATATGATTAGAATTAACGATAAATATTATTTAATTGTTCTATCGATTTGTTCGCTTGTATTGATGGCAGGATGCAGTGGAGGGAAAGACACTGACGCCCAAGACACGTTGGAAACCAATGTAGTACCAACCGCTAATGCGGGTAGTGATGAGAATGTGGAAGTTTCTCAACTTGTACAATTAGATGCTAGTAGTAGTCAGGATTCAGACGGTATTATCATAGAATATCAATGGCAGCAAACTAGCGGCACTAGCGTTAATTTGATTAATGCGAATATGGCTAATGCTAGTTTTACAGCGCCAGCAACTGCAACAACTTTAGTTCTTCAACTAACGGTTACAGACAATGATAATGCTAATTCCACAGATACTGTGATCATCACCGTTATTAATTCAAATATTGTTCCCGAAGCTATAGCGGGAGAGAATCAAACCGTCGAAACTTCTTCATCAGTTTCGCTTGATGGTTCAGCTAGTAACGACAGCGACGGCTTCATTGAATCTTATGCATGGCAACAAACGAATGGCGAAACCGTTAGTCTGTCTAACGCAGCAATCGCAGCCCCAAACTTCATAGCTCCGGCGATTGACTCACTTTTGGAATTTGAATTGACAGTTACTGATGATGATGGTCTCACCAATACAGACTCGGTTAGAATTGTTGTTGGTAACTCGAATATTCCACCCAATGCTAATGCTGGCGAGAATCAAACAGTCAATGTTAATTCTCTGGTTAGTTTGAATGGTTCAGGAAGCAGTGATAATGATGGTAGCATTGTGTCATACAGTTGGGCTCAAATGGCCGGAACTAATGTTGACTTATCTTCCAACTCATTAGCTGAAATTAGTTTTACCGCTGTATCCTCTGCAGCTCCCATGCTATTTGAGCTCACCGTGACTGATGATGATGGTGATACGGATAGCGATATGGTAGAGATTACTGTCATCAACTCGTCATCAGAACCTGGTCTTGATGGTCGTCCGAACAATAGTTTATGTGTCGCTCCAGATAGTGCAGCTGGAGCTCCCGCAGATCTTATCCTTGTAGATGCTTTTCCTGACCTACCTAATTCTCAAAGTCCACTTGGCTTGTATCAAATGCCAGCAAACGATAATTTCTTTTACTCAATAGAGTTGGGGGGACGTATTATACGTTTCGATAATGACCCCGCTGCCAACAGTTTTGTTGAAGTCGCTAACTTGCAAGATAAAATCGATAACTTTGGTTCAGAAGGTGGCTTGCTAGGATTTGCTTTTCACCCGAATGCAGCATCTAATCGAGCCGTATATATTTCTTACACAACTGGTACGGAAGCGAACGAACCTAGCTCTCCTAATCGCTCTGTTATATCTCGCTTTACACTTTCAGCAGATTTTAGCCAAATGGACCTAGAAAGTGAACAAGTGGTACTTGAACTGCCGCAGATTGTCGGAGTGCACAATGGCGGCGATATTCATTTTGGTAGCGATGGTCACCTTTACATCGGTTTTGGTGATGGCGGCTTTGACTCGTTTGAATCACAAAACACCTTAAGCTGGTATGGTGCAATGCTGCGTATCGATGTCGACCCGAATACGAATATACAGCCTTTTTATAGCGTACCGGCAGACAATCCCTTTGTTGGTAATAGTGATTTTGCGCCAGAAATATTTGTTTATGGATTACGCAACCCCTGGCGTTGGAGTGTTGATCAAAGCACCGGCGATATTTGGGTAGGTGATGTTGGTGAAGACAGTTATGAAGAAATCGATTTTCTAAGCGCTGGGGGAAATTACGGGTGGCCAGTGATGGAAGCCTCTTTTCCGGCAAACGAGCGTGATAATTATGACTTACCAATTGTTGAAATAGACAGGAGTTTAGGCGGCGGAGAGTGTTCAATTACTGGTGGTTATGTATACAGAGGAACTGAAGTCCCAGGATTAAACGGCACTTATTTATTCAGTGATTGGTGTACGGGTGCCATTTATAGTGTGGTTGATGATGGCAATGGTGCAAATACAATCAATATCCTAGGTAATTCACCTGTAGGTTTAGCCGCGATGGGACAAGCTAACAATGGTGAGATTTATGGATTAACAGACCGATTTCTGAAAATTGAACAAGGTAATGATGACGGAGGTGCGTCAGAAATTCCTGCGCTACTATCTGAAACTAATTGTTTTAATCCTACAGACCCGAGTCAGGCTCTTGAGGCTATGATCCCTTTTAATGCGATTAGTCCTTTATGGTCAGATGGTGCTGACAAACAGCGTTTCTTGGCGATTCCTAATGGAACTGAAATAAACATTGATAATCAAGGAGATTTTGAATTCCCTGTTGGATCTATATTAGCAAAACACTTTACCAATAACGGTACCTTTATAGAAACACGTTTGTTAATGCGACACCAAGATGCCTGGGCAGGATATAGTTATGAATGGAATGAGACCCAAGATGATGCAGTATTACTCGAAGGAGCTAAAGATGTAACCGTTGCTGGTTTAAACTGGCATTTTCCAAGTCAGGGAGAGTGTAGAAGTTGCCACACAGCGCTTGAGAAATTCACTCTAGCCCCAGAGTTACGCCAATTAAATCATGACTATTTGTACCAACAAACTGAACGAACTGCCAATCAAATGGATACCTTAGAAAGTATAGGAATGTTCACTGCGCCGCCAGATGCTGCGATTACAAATCAAACCATGTACGCATTGGACGATACTAACGTTAGTGCGGAACTACGTGCAAAAAGTTATTTACATAGTAACTGCGCGCATTGCCATCAACCAAATGGATTGAGAATGGACTTCAGATTTGAAACACCGCTTGCAGATATGGATATTTGTGATGTTGAACCAAGCGATAATTTAGGTATCACAAATGCTCGTTTGTTTGCTCCGGGAGATGTCGAACGATCTATAATCTTATCTCGTATTAACCGAACCGATGAATCTAGAATGCCTCCCTTGGCAACCAATATTATAGATATGGATGCAGTGGAGGTGATCAGTGACTGGATTGAAAGTGTCTCTTCTTGTCAATGAGCTTGAAATAGATTGATTGAGTTACTAAATAGGCTATGTATTATCAATACAGTCAGATTATATTCCTCAACCTGCAACAAGAACACGGGTTCGAACCAACAGAAAGTTATGGAACACTATTACTTCGTAATTGGCCTACTTGAACTAAGTAGGCCACGTGTGACTAAACTTGAAAAATATGAGAAGGACTTTTAAGCTGTATCGTTACTTTATGAACAAAACGAATTAACTCTTAGCTGTTAACTCGCAACCTTGTGAAATTCTATTTCAATCACACTCAAAATCGTTTTCAATAATACTATCCGGGAGTGGCCTGCATTGAGGCGGATATCCTGTTTTTTCCCAAAACTCGTACACGCTTATTTTTTTTATAAAATCCTTAAACTCTGATGCCTGCCTTCCTCGGTGGTTAAATTTGTCCCAAATTCCTAGGGTAGTTTCCGTAGGTATTCGGCCCAACGGGTTAAGCATGATGTCTACATCTTGAGTTACTTTTCTTTCTTTCGTTTTTAAGTACTCTTCAATTTCAAGAAGAAGTTCACTATGGTCAGCATCGTAGTTTTTGAAAGCTTGGTAAAGTTCTTCGTGTTTTGACCATCCTTCCAGCAATGCATTATGGTTAGTTATCGCCTTAAATAGAATCTCCATATCAAGTCTTGCCATGGCCGCTAAAGCAGGTGAAGAGCCCACCTTTCGGCTTCCACGATTCAAACTTTCTAAATAGGAGTTAACGCTTTTTTCATCTTGCCCTAGTTCTCCCAGAACGACTTCCATGTTTTCTGAACATGGCGCATAGTAAGGTTCTTGTTCTAAACATGCACGAAAGCTTGCAATCGCTTGTTCAAGAAAACCGATGTGATGGGATAATAGGCCTTTCCAATTATGCACCGACGCATTTTTTGGATCTATCTTTAAGGCTGTATCATAATCGGCGAGTATTTGACTCACGTCTATTCGCTCTTCGGTATAGAACATTCTATCAGTCATCACTAATGCTCGACTTGCGATTACGAGAGCGCTATCTGGTTTTAATGCTAAAGCTTTATTAGCGAATTCAATCAATTTTTTATACTGTTGGTCCTTGGTTAAATCGGTGTAGTTGTAGGAGCCGATAATTGCTTGTAATGCTGTGCGGATTTCCCATGCTTTCGCATAATTAGGGTCCAAATCAGTTGCTTGTTCCAACAGTTGATCGGCTACATCTAAATCTCGCCTTAATAGAAAAAGTGTTTTCGCTTTAAGAAATAACTCGTAGGCTGTTAGATTACTGGTGCTTTGTTCTATCACTATTTTTGAAGATAGATTCAATTTTTCGCCTAGCTTTTTCATAATGGCATTTGAAATTTCACCTTGAATTGCAAAAATATTCTCCGTTGTAAGTGGCCGATCAAAGGTATCCGACCATAAATGTTTATCATCGTTGGCATCTATGAGTTGAGCGGTGATCCTTAATGTATTCCCAGATTTACGAACTGAACCTTCTAGTACATGACGAACTTTTAGTTGTTTTGCAATTTCTGGGATGCCCTTTTTGCTGTCTTTAAATTGAAAGGCCGACGTTCGAGAACTTACTTTTAACTCGTCAACTCGAACAAGAACATTAATTATTT
>JAHRVB010000106.1 GCA_019090895.1 Kangiellaceae bacterium | reverse complement strand
TTTTCAACGCCGCTACACTTTGTTACAGTCTGTTGATTACTGTTACGACTCGACCAATAACAAATCATTAATATGTTCATCACACTAACTACTCAAGAGAAAATAATGATGAACAACTTAAATATCAAGACAATCGCGGCAGCAATAATGCTAGTCACTACTTCAAGCAATGCACTTTCAGCGGGCATTACTCGCGACCTTAGACAATCAGTTACTGCAGAAGAGGCACGGGAAGATGGCGGATACTTTGAAATTGGCGCGACGGTTTACGCGCATAATGAAACGATCTTCAAAGGCAACGAAGATGACAACAAGTATGGTTTAGCGGCGCAAATTAATGGCGGATATCAATGGAAGGGCTTATTTATTGATGCTAATGATGATGATGGGTTTTCTTTCGGCTACAAAGCTTTTAATACCCAAAACTGGAACTACGACATTGTTGCCGGTTCTATCAATGGGATCGATTCTGATAACAGTGATAACTTCGAATCGCTAAGAGAACGAGAAAGTGCCGGTACGTTTGGCTTACGAGCAACGGGGTTCTACGATAATAATATTTTCCAAGTTGAAGCGAAAAAAATACACGGTGACGATGTAGACGGTTATCAAGCATCTGTTTTTGCCGGTACTAGCTGGCAGTACCAAAACTTCACAACCTACGCTATAGCCGGTTTGCATTACTCTTCGTCAGAAGTAAACGACTATTACTGGGGTGTTCGTGCGGATGAGGCGAGTATTGAATTTCCAGAATATGAGCTAAAAGCATCAACAACGGTTTCAGCTGAATTAGGGTTTAGTTACCCAATCAATGATAGCTGGGAATTTAAAAGCAAGCTTAATTATGCTTACGGGTCCGAAGAGTTTTCTAAAAGCCCTTTAAGATCTGACGATTCTCAACATTTTGTATCAGGGACGGCATCGATTTCTTACATTTTTTAACCAATATATTCATGAGTCTCTATCAAAAATATCGTCGATTATATCGACGATATTTTGGTTCTTAGAGTTTATCTAAACAACTTTCCACCGCCCCTACATCCTTGTTACAATTTGCCACAGACTGTTGAAAACCTTTACCTTTCAACTAATAACCATTGATTAAGATATACATCAGTCTAATCAATCAGGGAAAACAAAGATGTATAACACACACATTAAAACTATCGCTCTAGGGCTGCTGCTTGTCACCAGTTCTTTTGATGCGCTTGCCGCAGGGATTACTCGTGATGTTCGAGATTCAGCCAATGCAGAAGATGCACGTCAAGATGGCGGCTATTACGAAATGGGACTTTCTGTTCGAGCTCAAAATACCATCATTTTCAAAGGTAACGAAGATGACAATAAGCTTGGATTTGGTGTACAAATTAATGCTGGTTATCAATGGAATGGTTTATTCATTGATGTAAACGATGATGATGGATTTGTTTTGGGTTATAACGCTCTAAACACCCAACATTGGAGCTACGATATTGTGGGCGGTTCCATCCCCGGTATTGACTCTGACAACAGTGATAGCTTTGAATCGCTAAGAAAACGGGAAAGCGCCGGTAGTTTAGGTATAAGAACCACTGGATTCTATGGCAAGAATATTTATCAAATTGAAGCGAGAAAGATTCATGGCAATGAAGTCGATGGATTTCAAGCTTCGTTTCTTGCTGGCACTAGCTGGCAATACCGGAACTTAAATACCCATTTTATAGCCGGATTGCACTACTCATCATCAAGTGTTAACGATTATTACTGGGGAGTTCGACCGGAAGAAGCAAGTGAAGAGTTTCCGGAATATGAGTTGAAGGCATCAACCAGTCTATCGGCTGAATTAGGCTTTACTTACCCTATCAGTGAAAGCTGGGTATTCAGAAGCAAAATCAATTATGCCTTTGGTTCTAAAGAATTTTCCAATAGCCCATTAAGAGCTGACGATACCCAGCACTTTATATCGGCTATCGCATCGATTACTTACGTTTTTTAAGTTGTTTTGAGGGGATATTAAAATGACTATAAAAATAAAAAACTTAGCGCTGGCAAAACGATTTCGTTTAGTGGCTCTTGTGGTTGGTGTGATTTTTTCCTTTCAGGCAATTGCAGAGGAAGAGAGTTTGAATCAACTGAATACGTTTGTTGACGAATTGAAAGTGACACCTGAACGATGTGTTGCTCTCAGGCAAGGTCAATTATGTTATCAACATGTTATCTTTGATTGGCAGGCAAAAAAACGAGCAGAGTATTGTTTGTTTTTGGAAGGTGTCATTACGCCAGTGAACTGTTGGTCGTCAACCAATGTAGGTCAGTTTAAGTTAGATTTTCAATCGAAAGTTACAAGACGATTTATATTGAGGTCGAAGAATAGTCAAATTGATCTTGCTTCGACAGAAGTAGTTGTGGCTTGGGTCTACGGAAACAAGAAGCGTCGTCGAGCAAGTTGGCGACTTTTCTAACTCAATAAAATATCTTGTGTGGTTAGTGCTGGTAACAGAATGACGACCGAACGCATTCTGTCTATTAATTAGCTGGGGACTCTTTTGGATTCAAAAAAATACATATTGGTTGTTGAAGATGATGCGTCACTGGCAAGTTGGATAGCGGATTATTTAACCACTCAAAACTTCCAAGTTGCAGTAGCCGATCGTGGTGACGATGCGATCGAACTCATTAAAGACGACATACCTGACCTCGTTCTACTGGACATCAATTTACCCGGTAAAGACGGTTTTGAGGTTTGCAAAGAAGTGAGAAACTATTATTTCAACCCGATTTTGATGATGACCGCAAGGGACGACGAATTCGATGAGGTTTTGGGACTTGAATTAGGCGCAGATGATTACGTTACCAAACCTATTCGCGCCAGAGCATTACTCGCTCGTATAAAAAGTCTCTTACGCAGGATAGATTCTGAACGTGCTACTCAGTCAAACAAAGAACTATTGAACTTTGGCTCTTTGACAATCGACTTAAAATCCAGAACGGCTACTTTGAACAAAGCGAGCTTAGAACTATCATCCAATGAGTTTAACGTGCTTTGGATTCTTGCAAGTCAGGCCGGTGAGATCGTGAGTAGAGAATCCTTAATAAAGGAATTGCGCGGTATCGAATATGATGGGTTTGATCGTTCTACTGATATTCTAGTTTCGAGATTAAGGAAGAAACTTAATCTAGAGGAGTCAGAGCAGCAACGTATAAAAACGATTTGGGGAAAGGGCTATTTGTTTTCTCCAAATGATTTCTAGTTATTATTAATATCGACTATTGTTATGCAAAAACTCACTTCTTCATTAACACTAATCATTCTGTTCGCCGTATTTGCAATGGGCTGGGGGATCGATCAATTCTTTGCGAATTACTCCGAAGAATCAGACCAAGATGTGATCAGTCATTATCGAACCATTGGTAAACAACTGGCCGTCAGTATCAATGCCATTGATAATAAAGTTAGATTCATCAATCAATGGAATAGCAACAATCAAAACCAACTATCCCTCACCGCACTGACAAACTTTCCACTGCCTCAAGAATTGTTAACTAAGCTCCAAGCTGGCGATAGTTTAACCTTAGAAAGTGAGGACAAATTATCGTTACATTATCTTTTGGTTAATTCTGAACAAGTATTAACCTTTATTCCCGATGAGTTATCCTCTCAGCCAGAATCTTCATTTCTCAGTTTATTACTCACATTGTTGTTTTATTTTAGTATTCTAATTTTTATTCTTATTTGGTCTTATCCGTTGATCAAACGTTTATCTCAGCTTAGGCGGAGCGCTATTCAGTTTGGCGAAGGTGATCTATCGCAAAGAATTAAATTGAGCAAGACTTCCTATATTAATGATATTGAATCGGAATTTAATCGGATGGCTAATCGCATTGAGTCTTTGGTCACTGATAACAAACTCATTAGTAGTGCTGTCTCTCATGATCTCAGAACCCCGCTCGCTCGCTTAAGGCTAGGTGTTGACGTATTATCAGAAACAGTTAATCCAGAAGAGAGAGAGAAATACCAACAGCGTTTAAGTAACGATATTGATGAAATGCAATCACTGATTGAAATTATGCTCGACTATGCGAAGTTAGAGCAATCACTCGTCAGAGTTGATAAACTTTTACTCAACCTTGACTCTTTTATTGATGACCTATTTAACGACTTCGCCGCTGGATTCGTATCTAATACGGAATTATCGATATCCGTCATCAATACAAATTTAACGGTGAGTGGTGATACAAAGTACCTCAAAATGTTATTTCGCAATTTGCTTGGCAACGGATGCAAATATGCGAAGTCTAAAATTTTGGTAGAGGTTGTCTTGGATCATACATTTGGCCTAGTTCGAATTCATGATGATGGGGTCGGGATCGAAAAAGATCAGCGGGAACAAGTATTAAAACCGTTTATTAAAATTGATAGTTCCGGTTATGGAATGGGGTTGGCGATTGCCGATCGAATTGCACAATGGCACCGAGGTTCGATTCAGATTGGCGAGTCACCTCAACTAGGTGGTGCAATGTTAGAAGTAAGAATTCCCCTTGAGGCCGGTATCAGTTAACAACAAGTTTTAGTGTAACCGTACAAAAAAACCAGATCTTGAATCAAGATCTGGTTTCTATTTATGACGATTCTTATTGTTATGTATTTCCAATTAAACCTAGACCTTTGAGTTTTATTTGATCGACTCCACCTTACTCATATCGCCCGCTTTAATAATCGAGAAATTAGAAAGCTTAACGTATTTATTCATTACACGTTTCACTTCCTTAGCAGTTAGTTTAGCCATGTTAGACTCATAACCTTTATTCCACTGCATTGTTCGATCAAGGTCAAGGTTTGAAACAAGTCGACTGACTAATTCTCTATCTTGGGAACGGCTTACTTTTTTACCTTGCAATAAACCTTTCTTGGCACTCTCAATTTCTTCCTCTGTAAATCCTTCATCAAGAAGACGTTGGACTTCTTCCTTAAAACCCAGCTCTACTTTAGCTAAATTTTGAGGTGCACAAATCGCATAAGCCCCCATCGATGTTTTATTATCATAACTACTTTGACCAATAAACGAACCAGCACCATAGCTTAAACCGTCTTTCTGTCTCAGCCTTGTTGCCAGTCTGCTATTCAAGAAACCACCGCCTAAGATGTAGTTTCCTAGTTCTAACGCTGCCGCGTCTTGACTATTTTCGCCGATGGGTAAACTGGTCACCGCCACAAATACTGCATTTTCTTTATCAGGAGTATTAAATTCCTGATGCTCCACTTTTAGTGGTGTATAGTCATTTGCAACGCGCTGATAATTAACTTCCGACTCCCAATCGCCATAGAGCTTTTCAAGTTCGCCAGAAACAACCCCCTCATCAAAGTCACCGATAACCGAAATTTTCATATTGGAAGCACCATAAAATCTTTTATGAAACTTTTTTAAGTCTTTGTGTTTTAGTTTTTCAATCTGTTCCAACTGTTCAGTCATCGTCGCAACATATCGAGGGTGATCTTTCGGGTAGGGATTTAATCTTCTAGAGTATTCATTAAATGCTAACGCTTGTGGATCTTGAAGATTTGTCTCTAAATCGACTTTTCGTGTACTTTTGTAAAGATCAAATTCCTTTTGTGAAAAGGATGGTTGTTGTAGCACTTCGGTCATCAATCTAACCACTGCAACCAGGTTATTCTTAGTTGTAGTGACTCTTGCAAAAGCACCACGACCTGAGCCACCAATTTGTACTGTTGCTTTTAGTTTATCGAATTCCTCTTGTAACTCTTCTCGATTATGGTTTTTAGAGCCCCGCATTAACATTGAACCTACAGCAGCGCCAGTACTTCCCATTCCAGTCAAACTCTTTTCTGTTCCTATATCGATACTAAAAGTAGCAACCACCGATTCTCCACGAGTCTTCTTACTTAACAACGCCATTTCTACGCCGTTAGTTAAGGTGGTTACCCGAGTTCTGGAATCAATATTATCGAACGAAGGTTCAAAGGCTTCACCTGCCGCAATCGCCTTTTTGCCTTTATAATTTGCAACCATTTCCGCGATATTACCCGATTGGGGAATATCAACTCTTTCAGGTACTTTTGAGGGAAGAAAACGCCCGATAGTACGGTTATTCCGCTGCAAATAAGTTTCTGCAACTCGTTGAACATCGTTCAACGTTACCTTTTCAATTCTGTCTCGATGCAAGAAATACAATCTCCAATCCCCCATCGCGAGCCATTCACTCAAATTCAAAGCGATACGCTCTGAAGAATTAAACGATAGCTCGATGTTTTTCAACAAATTTGATTTTGCCTTTTCAACTTCTTTTTCAGTTATTGGCGATGCTTTAATATTTTCTATCGTCTCAATCATCGCAGCTTGTGTTATATCTAGATCAAATGTTTGGTCCGCTTGCGCGCCATAAATAGCCAAGCCAGGTTCTTGCCATTGAAAACCAAAACCAAAGGTACGACTGGCTTTTTTACCTTCAACCATTTCTTTATGCAATCGACCCGATGGCGTATCCCCTAACACTTGAGCTAGAACGTCGATGGCAGGATAGTCCGAGTGCGATCCCGCTGGAATATGATAAAGCGCCATCACCAATTGTGCATCTCCGACACGTCGAACTGTGACGCTTTTTTCACCGTCTTGCGCCGGTTCTTGTGTGTACAACGGCGATATAACTCTCGTTGGCTTTGGGATTTTGCCAAAATACTTCACAACCCGGCTTAACATATCTTTATTTTCAAATTTTCCCGCGACTATCAATGTCGCGTTATCAGGCTGATAATACTTTGCATAAAATGCTTTTAGTCGATCAATTGGGACATTTTCTAGATCAGCTCTCGCTCCAATTGTCGATTTTCCATAGTTATGCCAAGAGAATGCCGCAGCTGTCGCCCTTTGTAAGGTCACCCTGAAAGGATTATTTTCACCACGCTCGAATTCATTTCTTACTACCGTCATTTCGCTATCTAAATCTTTCTTCGCGATATAAGAATCAACCATGCGAGACGCTTCCATATCCAAAGCCCAGTTAATATTCTCGTCGGTAGCAGAAAAAGTTTCGAAGTAGTTCGTTCTGTCTGTCCACGTTGTTCCGTTGGGTCGAGCACCATGAGAGCTCAATTCTTTTGGGATATCTTTATGGGTTGGTGTTCCCTTGAAAACCAAATGCTCTAATAAATGAGCCATACCTGTTTCACCATAGTTTTCATGCTTAGAGCCCACGTGATAGGTGATATTAACCGTAACCGTTTCTTTTGTTTGGTCCGGAAATAAAAGTACTCTAAGTCCGTTGCTCAACTGATACTCGGAAATACCTTCAACTTCGGTAACTTTTTCTGCTTTTGGTTTTGCAAAGGTTGGTGTTGAGGCTATTAACAGTGCAAAGCATCCGATAATCATCGACATTTTTGTATGACGAATACCTCTAAATACTGATGGGGATCTAAAACTCATAGCAAATTTCTCCTTAGCTTTCTTCCGTTTGAATACTCGTTATCAATCTAATAAAGCAGCTGTCAGCGGCTTTACAAGTGAAATAGAAACTACCACAGACCAACGTTTAAACGCAGGTAATAATACCCTTTTACCACTCACGACTGATCGACACCGTTTTAAACTGTAAGTAAATATATTTACTGACTATCTCTGCGTCAATTAATCTTTAGAAAGGAAGTTTTCTAATAGTTGCATCCCATTCTCAGACAATACTGACTCTGGATGAAACTGCACTCCTTGTACTGGATATTTCAAATGCTTAATTCCCATTATTAAAGGTGTTAGATCTTCTGCTTGGTCGACCCAAGCAGTAATTTCCAAATTGTTAGGCATTATTTTATGGTCTAGGATAAGCGAGTGATAACGAGTGACATTAAATGACTTGGGTAACCCCGCAAAGACCCCTTGATTTGAATGTTGTATTAGTGAGGTTTTACCGTGCATTACCTGATTCGCTTTAATCACCATCGCTCCGAAATTTTGACCGATCGCTTGGTGGCCTAAGCAAACGCCTAGAATAGGGATGTGTTGGTAGAACTTATTGATCAGTGAAAGAGAAACGCCAGAATCATTCGGCGAGCCTGGGCCTGGCGAAATGACAATGTGTGAAGGGCGCAGCGCAGCAATCTGCGCTAGATCAATCTCGTCATTCTTTTTGACGATGACGTCTACTTCTAATCGTTGTAAGTAATGAACCAGATTAAAGGTAAACGAATCATAGTTGTCGATCATTAAGATTTTTTTAGTTGAGTAGTCCATATCTTAACGATCGACCGTTATTAAATGAAATTAGCTGCTAAGCGCGTGATGCTTTTGCAATGTTATTTCTCATTGCTGCGATAGTCGCTTTATAGTCATTGGTGTTAAAAATTGCAGAACCAGCCACAAAGGCATCTGCACCAGCCGATGCGATTTCCTCAATATTATCGATTTTTACACCACCATCAACTTCCAGCCTGATATCGCGACCACTTTTTGTAATCAAATCTCTCGCTTGAGTGAGTTTGTTAAGAGTATTGGCTATAAATGATTGTCCACCGAACCCTGGATTGACAGACATTAGTAATATGACATCAATTTTATCTAATACATGCTCTAAATGACTTAGGCTAGTCGCTGGATTAATCACTAAACCAGCCTGGCAACCCGCCTGCTTAATAAGCTGTAAGCTACGGTCGACATGTTCACTCGCTTCAGGGTGAAAAGTTATAATGGACGCACCCGCTTCGGCAAAATCCCCAATGATTCGATCGACGGGTTTAACCATAAGATGTACATCAATTGGCGCTGTAATCCCGTGTTTACGAAGTGCGTTACAAACCATCGGACCGATGGTTAGATTGGGCACATAGTGATTATCCATTACATCGAAATGAACCCAATCGGCTCCCGCTTCTATAACGTTTTCAACTTCTTCCCCTAAACGAGCGAAATCGGCTGACAAAATTGATGGAGCTATAATAGGTGGTTTCATGATTAAATTTCCAAAATGCGTCAATAAGCTGTATTTTATAATGAATTCGTTGATTTATCCTAGATATAATCCATTAAACTCCCATCAATAAGGTTTAACAACGGCAGTGCAAATACAGCTATTTAAAAAATTGAATTTACTTTCTGTGACAAACATCCACTCTCGAACCTTGAAGTGGCTACTGATACCATTGTGGTTAATTCTATTTAGCAATACTAGCGTTGGCGCAGTTTTAGTCAAAGAAAAGCTATGGCCGAAAAACGCCACTTTAAATGTGGTTTTTTTGGACGGTGAGAAAAGTTTGCATCAACTAGTCAAGCAAATTGCGCCGGTTTGGCTTGCTCAAACAAATCTTAAATTTTCATTTTTCGAGGGTTTTAAACAAACCCCGCTATCAACTCATATAAGGATTAGTTTTCTTTCGCACAGTGGTTCGCAGCTCGGAAATCATCAAGATTTTTCGTCGCAATTTCCGACCATGAATCTGCATGATTTAACCAAGGACAGCCTAGGTATAGACGCAGCGAAACGGCTTATTTTGCACGAATTTGGCCATGCGCTTGGATTTGAGCATGAATATCGAAGCGATTTTTGGCCCTATGGTCAAGATGCGATCACTCAGATTATTAAAGACTGTTACCCGAAAATGGAAGGATTGGGTTATACAAGACAAGGGGCCATCGATCGCTGTCACAAAATAAATAAAACAATCAATCAAGATCTAGCGTTTATGACTGCTTACGACGAACGTTCAATCATGAACTACTCAATCTCGATTAAGAATTTGAATGGGGAGTCAAAGTCGATCAAACCTACTTTCTCTTTGTCGTTGTTAGACAAGTATGCCATGCAGCGCTGGTATACGACATTAGAGTAAATCGTCCGATAAATGAAGAAAATAGACACAACTGAAACAATTAACAACAATGCGCGTCAGTATGGAAACGATTCGGAGAGCAGAATGAATATAGTTCAAAAATACTATCGATTACAAAATAACCTTTTTAATAATAATTTTCTAGTAGGTCTAGGTCCACTCGCATTAAGGCTGTTTCTATTTCCAGTGTTTTGGGTCGCTGGTATGAATAAAGTGGAGGGTTTCGAAGGCATCGTTGACTGGTTTGGCAATTCCGAATGGGGCCTTGGTTTACCGATGCCAACGGTAATGGCGTTCTTAGCCACTGCCACTGAGGTAGTTGGTAGCTTGTTATTATTAGTCGGGCTTGCAACTCGCTGGATTTCTATTCCGTTGATGATCACCATGCTTGTCGCCATTTTTTCGGTCCATTGGCCTAATGGCTGGCAGGCCACTCATGATCTAATGAGCTGGGGTGCCAATGAAAATGCCGATGAAGCGCTGAGAAGACTCGGCATCGCTAAGGATATATTAAGGGAGCACGGTAATTATGAATGGTTAACCGAGAAAGGTGGGATCACTAGCTCTAACAATGGAATTGAATTCGGTATGACTTATTTTGTGATGTTATTAGCGTTAGTATTTAGCGGTGGTGGTAAGCTATTTAGTGTCGATTATTATCTCGATAAGCATTTTTCAAAACAGGCTTAATTGGAATAACACTGCTTTTATAAGTAAATGCCCGGTCGTTCTTGAACGGGCTATTACCACAAAATTTTACAGCGCTAAAAAATCTTTCATTGAATAAAGTCCATTTTTTTGCTTCGCGAGCCAAACTGCAGCCTTTATGGCCCCATCTGCAAAACACTGTCGTGATTGCGCTTTATGTTCAATAGTAATAATTTCATTATCAAGCGCGAAAATCACCTTATGCTCACCAACAATTGATCCGGCTCTAACAACGGAAATACCAATTTCTGAGTCTGTGCGAGGAGCATTGCTTACTGTTCGATCGTACACGGCAAGTTGATCAATTGAACTATTCAGCTGGTCACTGATAACTTCGCCGATTCTAAGCGCTGTTCCCGATGGTGCGTCCACTTTATGTTTGTGGTGAGATTCAATGATTTCAATATCAGCTTCTTTACCCAATAGCTGTGTCGCATTAGCTATCAAGGATAACGTTGCGTTGACTCCTATGCTGGTATTGGGCGCTAACAAGACTGGAATTTTTAAACTGGCTTGCTTAATTTTAACCAGCTGCTCGTCACCAAAGCCCGTTGTACCTATGAGTACCGGTGTTTTAGTTGATACTGCTTTTTCCAATAACGCTACCGATACAGTGGGTAAACTAAAATCAATTACTACTTGGCTTACAAATAACCCAGCGTCGATATCATTAGAGTACTTTACTTTTTCACCACCTCGCACACCTTTTCCGTGGAAAGGGTGAGCTGAACGGCATAAAGCAGATGACAGCTCACAATCCAATGACTCAGATATTTGGTGAATAAGCTGCTGCCCCATTTTACCGGTCGCAGCGTTCACGCATAATTGAGTTTTTAGATGGCTATTACTTTTCAATGTTTTATCTTAAAGACTCATTAATAGATTCGAGAATAGTACTACCGGGGCATAATTCATCCTTGGTAAAACTATTCATTGGTTTCTCAGAGCTATTAATCAGTTCGTGAGTATTTCTAGAATCTGTATTTAAATATAATAGACCTGTTAACATTTGCTCGTTTTGGCGTGCTTCTTCTAAAGAGCTAAGCACCGATTCTCGACTTTGAATATCTAAAGAATGAGGCTGTCGATGCAAATTTAGAACGGAACCATCATGCAGTGAAATAGTTTCTAAAATTTGATTGGGTTGCTGTACAACTATTTCTTGCTCTTCAGGTACCAAATCAAACGTACCAGTGGCTTCTTTATGATCGCGAACCCACTCATAACTTTTAGTTGAGGCATTGTTATTATTAAACGTTACACATGGAGAAATACAATCGATCAGCGCAAAACCATTATGTTTTATTGCGCCCTCTATTAAGGGAACTAACTGCGATTTATCACCCGAAAAACTACGTGCCACATAACCGGACCCCAAGGAAATGGCTAGTTCACACAAATCCATGGGTTCAAACATATTCGGTACACCTTTCTTACTCGCACTACCGATATCTGCGGTGGCAGAATCTTGCCCTTTCGTTAATCCGTAAACACCATTGTTCATGCAGATGTACACCATATTAAGATTACGTCTGACTAAATGCATAAACTGACCCATACCGATGGAAGCGGTATCGCCATCGCCAGAAATGCCAATAAACGTTAAATCTCGATTAGCCATATTGGCCCCGGTAGTTACCGATGGCATACGTCCGTGAACTGAGTTAAAACCATGTGAACTTCTTAAGAAATAAGCAGGTGTTTTAGATGAACACCCTATCCCAGACATCTTCGCTATTTTATGAGGTTCGAGAGATAACTCAAAACACGCCTTAATAATTGAATTACTGACTGAGTCGTGACCACAGCCGGCGCAAAGTGTTGATAGCGCTCCTTCATAAACAGCTTCTGTATAACCCAATTTATTCTTTGGAGATTCTGGGTGGCGAAATGTGGACTTTAAATAACTCATTTTTAAGCTCCCTCAACACTGCTGTGTGCGGTTGTAAATGGACTTACTTTTTCACCATTTAACATCCGCTCAATTTTGCGTTTAATTCGACGTGCTCTAATTGGCATTCCATCAATGTTGAGTATTGATTGCATGCGGTTAGTACCAAAGTTAAATTCACTAATTAACAATGAGCGCATCTGACCATCTCGATTTTGTTCAATCACAAAAATCTGGTCATGCTCTTGGATAAAACTGCCTATGTCATTGTGGAAAGGGAAGGATTTAATACGACAGGTATTAATTTTAATACCTTCGGCTTCCAATCCATCCAAAGCTTCGTAACTCGCTTGCGCTGACGTACCATAAAATATGGCCGCAATTTTTGAGTCTTTATCGCGATATTTTATTTGGGGATGTGGTGCAACATCTTTAGCGGTTTCCCACTTTAAAACCAGCCGCTCCATGTTCGCTTCATAAACACTACTATCTTCAGTATATGCCGCATAATCGTCATGTGAAGAACCGCGAGTAAAGTAGGCACCTTTCGTTGGATGAGTGCCGGGATAAGTTCGATAACCAATACCATCACCATCAACGTCTTTATAACGGCCCCAACGCTCTTTCATATTTTCGAGCTGTTCAGCGTTAAGAACTTTTCCTCGATCATATTCTCTATTGTCATCCCATACAAAGGGACGACTCATATGATCATTCATACCTAAATCAAGATCGGAAAGGACAATAACCGGCGTCTGAAGTCGATCAGCGACATCAAAAGCTTTAGCCATCATTTCAAAACAATCCGCAGGATCGCATGGAATCAATACCACTTGTTTAGTATCACCATGTGAAGCGTACGCAGCGGAAAGCACATCGGATTGTTGTGTACGGGTCGGCATACCCGTACTCGGACCGCTTCGTTGTACATCAACTAAAACGACCGGGATTTCAGCAAAGTAAGCTAACCCTAAAAACTCGCCCATTAATGAAAGACCTGGACCAGAGGTTGCAGTAAACGCTCGCGCCCCCATCCAGTTCGCACCTATTGCCATACCAATCGCAGATAATTCGTCCTCCGACTGTAAAAGTGCAAATTTGTTTTTCCCATGTTCGTCGATACGGTATTTCTTCGCGTATTTTTCGAACCCTTCAACCACTGAAGTAGAAGGAGTAATTGGATACCAACCACAAACAGTCGCACCACCATAAACAGCACCTAATCCCGTTGCGCTATTACCGTCGATCATTATTGCGTCGCCAACATTATCTCTTCGAGAGACCGATAAGCCACAAGTATCAGGATAATGCTCTTTGGCGTAGTTATATCCTAATTCCAATGCACCGACATTCGGTGGAATGAGCTTTTCTTTCTTGGCAAACTGCTCTTTAACCATATTGGTAAGAACTTCAAACTCCATATTGAATAAATAGGCCAACGCTCCAACATAAATTATATTTTTAAATAACTGTCTTTGGCGCGGGTTACTGTAGTTATCGATACACATCTGAGTTAAGGGAATACCAATATCAATCACATCGTCTCGCTCAAAGCCTCGAGGTAACGCCTTAGTAGAATCGTAAAGAAAATAGCCGCCTGGAACTAAAGTGTCATAATCCTTTCTTAATGTCTGTCCATTGATAGCGACAACAAAGTCAACGTCTCCCCGACTACCTAGATAACCACTTTCAGTAACTCTAACTTCAAACCAAGTCGGAAGGCCCTGAATGTTAGACGGAAAAATATTTTTCGGGCTGACGGGCACTCCCATACGGAAGACAGCTTTGGAAAACATATTATTGGCACTGGCAGATCCAGTCCCGTTGACATTCGCAAACCGAATGACAAATTCATTTATCGCTTCAAGACGCATCTTTATCCTGCCTTAGTCACTGTGTAGCTAAATTTCTGCATATCCCACGCTGCCGTCGGGCATCTCTCTGCACACAAACCGCAATGTAAACAAACGTTTTCATCTTTAACCATGACCCGAGTGGTAGGCAAATCTCCTGAAACGTAGAGGTGTTGATCTTTATTATTTGAGGGTGCAACCAAACGGGCCCTTAGATCATCTTCTTCGCCGTTATCAACAAAATTGATACATTGAGTCGGGCAAACATCGGTACACGCATCACACTCGATACACAAATTATCAGTAAAGACGGTTTGAACATCACAATTCAAACAACGCATGGCCTCTTCAAATCCTTGGTCTTGGTCAAATCCTTTTTCTACTTCTAGTTTTAAATTCTTAAGAGCGGTCTCTTTATCAACATGGGGGACTAAGTGACGTTTATCATGATCGATATGGTTATCGTAAGTCCATTCATGGAACCCCATTTTTTGGCTCAAAAGATTGACACCAGGTTCAGGTCGTTCAGCGACTGACTCACCTTGACAGAACTTGTGAATAGAAACAGCTGCTTGATGCCCATGAGCTACAGCAGTAATTATATTAGAGGGCCCAAATGCGGCATCGCCACCAAAAAACACCTTTTCATTTGTTGACTGAAAGGTCGTTTCATCAACTACCGGCATATCCCATTTACCAAACTCTAATCCAATGTCTCGTTCAATCCACGGAAATGAATTATCCTGTCCAATCGCGATCAAAATTGCGTCCGCTTTAATAAAAACAGGTTCTTCGCCAGTAGAAATCAGACTTCGTCTTCCATTTTCATCATATTCCGCTCGAACTTTATCGAACTTCATACCCGTCAAATTACCGTTTTCAACAACAAACTCCATTGGCGTGTGGTTTTCTAAGATAGGGATGTCTTCTCTTAGTGCATCTTCAATTTCCCAATCAGATGCTTTCATGTCAGCTTGAGGGCTTCGTACAACAACCTTTACATTCTTTCCACCTAATCGTCTTGCTGTACGACAACAATCCATTGCAGTATTACCGCCACCAAGAACAATAACGTTTTCGCCAATGGACTTAGTGTGTTCGAAGGCTACACTTTCTAACCAATTAATACCCAAATGAATAGAGGCATCGCCCTCTTTTCGACCAGCTAACTTGGCTAAATCTCGACCATTGGGTGCGCCAGAACCAACAAATACGGCATCGTAATCTTTTGCTAACAAACTTTTTAAGCTATCAATGTAGTGTTTAAAATGAGTTTTAACTCCCAAATCAAGCACATAGTTGACTTCTTCATTTAGGACCGATTCAGGTAGCCGAAAAGAAGGGATTTGACTGCGCATAAAGCCGCCACCCACTTCTTGCTCATCGTACAAATCGATATCATATCCAAGCGGTGCTAATCCTCTAGCCACAGTTAACGACGCTGGACCAGCCCCCACTAAAGCAATTTTTTTTCCATTACTCGGTTTAACTTTAGGTAGCCTAGCTGAAATGTCTTGTTTGTTGTCAGCGGCGACTCGTTTTAATCGGCAAATAGCGACAGGTTCTTCTTCAACCCTACCTCGTCGACACGCAGGCTCACAGGGTCGGTCACAAACTCGCCCCAAAACACCCGGAAAAACATTTGACTGCCAATTGACCATATATGCATCATCATAGCGACCTGCAGCTATTAACCTTATATATTCAGGTACTGGGGTATGAGCGGGACATGCGTGTTGGCAATCAACCACCTTATGGAATACTTCAGGATCTTTTATGTTTGTTGGCTTCACACCAAACTCCCGTATTGTATGGATTATTTTCGAATCAAAAGACTGCTTAAAATAAGTCTAAAATTGAACACAATCACTAACCGTCGATGAATTATTATAATAATAGGCTAAATTCTTGAATAAGAAGGCGAAGTATACTTTTTTTCCGGCTCTTATATCTACCTTTTAACCTCTTCCTACCGCGTTTTTTGTTACTTTTTAAGTATATCTAAAATTAAATTAACCTATTCTACAATTAAGCTAAGCTCGAGTTCCATTATTCTTTTGTTATAGCCTCAACCTCGTTAAATATACCAAAGCATTCGGACTATTATTAACATCACAATAAAGGTTTAACTTAATGTTAGGTGCCGAATTGAAATGAAATGAAATGACAATATATCACCCTATGTGCTGTCTGCAAATTGTCCTTAATACCAACATCTTAGTTTTATTACTTTCAATAACAATTTATTGGCAAATACCGCTAAAACACTTTATTATATAAACAAAACACTTTACATAAATTAATATGAACCTTCTTAAAGCACGAGCAACCTTAGCAACCGTTATGCTAGTAACCTTGCTAGGCACCGCGGGGATCGCCTTACCTTACCCGATACTAGCACCCTATTTTATGGATCCTACCCCTAGTACGTTAGCCAGTTTTATGGGGTTAAACCCTAAAATCCTATTAGGGATTGCCTTGGCAACTTATCCACTTGGCTTACTAATCGGAAGTAATGTCATCGGCTCACTCTCCGACCGATATGGCCGCAAAAAAGTACTCATTAATAGCTTGATTGGAAGTACTCTAGGATATGTTGCAACAGCAATAGCCGTTCAATATGAGAGTTTTGTATTTTTCATTCTAGCAAGAATCGCAACAGGATTTTTTGAGGGAAATATTTCCATCGCTCGCGCAATAACTGTTGAACTCCACCCCATAATCGAACGAACCAGAGCGCTCTCTTTACTCTACTCAACTTCATACGCGGGCTGGCTAATCGGTCCATTGGCTGGTGGCTACTTAATGGACTATGGGGTGGATGTGACTTTTTATATCGGTGGTGGTGCAGTATTAGCCTCTTTAATACTTGTAATCGTAGTTTTGGAAAAGACACCGCCACAAAAACCTTCAAACGTGTCTCTATTTAGAGAGATTGCAAACAACCATTCCGCGACCTTACTTAAAAACTCCGAGTTAAGGCGGTTTATCAGTTTCTACTTTGTCTTCACATTAGGAATCAACGCATTTTACGAGTTTTATCCGCTTTGGTTAGTCGAGAATTTAACTTTTAATAGCAAGCAAATAGGGTGGACAACGGTAGTAATAACCACATTTATGGTTATTGTTAGTAGTACTGTTGGAGACAAGATTTCTCGTCGATTTGGCGAGCAAAAATCACTGCTTATTGGCAATGTTGTTTTTGGAATGACCGTATTAAGTATCACTTTCTTATCCGCTCCTATAATTTATTTGCCGTTTGCCCTCACTGGCGCAACTATTGCGATCATTAATGTGGTTTTCCCTAGCATGTTATCTCAACATTTCGGTCACTTAGGGCAGGGAAAAGTAATGGGATTACAGGTATCTGTTTTCTGTTTTACGAATGTTATTATCGCAATTGTTGGCAGTTTTGTTTCTATCATCAGTGCAGATATGACTTTATGGCTCGCCGCCTTTTTTATCATCACTTCGGGCTTCATGTTTCGTTTACCAACTCACCAACAAACCCCTTAAAATGAACAGATTAATAGGCGGTGGTTGCTAAATCTTATTTCTGTAGTGAGTAATGTGCCTAATAAAAAGGGCATTATCAAGAAAGTGATTTAGCTGCTCTTTCGTATATCGTATCTAAGAACGACACACCTCTCACAATCTTACCTTTGGCTATTATTCCCGCTCGGTCTTCAGCCTCGACTGAAAACGTAAACAACCCCCAACGACTTTCTAAAAGAGTAGCTGATATTTCATATCTCGCTCCTACAGCAGTAGAAGCGAGATGCCGAATATCAATGTGAGCACCAACAGATACTTGCCCTTGTTGTAAAAGAGGGTCTATTATTTTTGCACAAACTCGCTCCATTTCAGCAATTAGAAAAGGTGTACCAAGAACTTTAGCAAACTGTTCATTTTCCGACGATGCGAAAGCAGCCGCTGTTTGTAGCTCCCCTACTTGTTTTTCTTGGGTTAAGCTCTTGCCCACAAACTGCCGAATATCGTTTTGCAAAGCTGTTCCTTAATCTCGACTGGAAAGAGCGCCTGGTTTTGCGGATAATATAAACTGGCAAATGGGTTGGTTTGGTTTGAGAGCTTGGCATATATCTTCCACCGCTTGTTTAAGATCTTCTGCACTGCAATCAAAGTAGTAATTAAGCACTCCCTCCCCTTCAATATCAATACTGACTTCTTGCCAGAGGCTATCAGATGGTTGATAACGTATAGCAAGAATACTCTCGAGGGCCAATGGTTGATATCTCGACCGACCGTTGAATTTAACGGAACCATCATCTAATACAAGGCCAGAATGATGACTTGATGAACTCTTTGTTCTAAATAAACTCGAAAACAAACTCATACACTCACCTATTTGATTTTAGTTTGAGTAACTCTCAGGTGTTGATCGATAATGACACCAATTGTACTTCTAAACTCACAAATGACTTTTTTCTACCCGTATTTCTTATTCTAAATATACAGCTTTCCTTTAAATAATACTCTGAGTCGTTGTTTTTCGCCAATTCTTTGCTTTTTTGATTGAATCCTAGATAGCAAAAAGCCGAGTTTCCTCGGCTTTTGTAGGAATAATTTATTAACGAATAAATAGTCTATTGACTATTTTCCACCATGTACTTAACGGTAGCTGCAATGTCATCAGTTGAACAGGAGCCACAAGTGCCCATTGGTGGCATAGCATTAATACCGTTTATTGCATTATTGATGAGCGCTTCCTCTCCTTTCGCGATTCGATCCGCCCACGAAGCGGCATTTCCAAACATTGGTGCTCCAATTGCGTCCGTTGCGTGACACGCCGCACAACTTACTTTATAAATATCTTCTGCAGTTCGCGGACCTGAACTCTCGACAACAGCAGGTTTAGAAACAGGCACATCATCTCCCTCTAAATAAACACTACCACTCGGTTTAATACGGTTTTCAATACTGTGCTTTTCTAAATGATCCGCTGAAACCGATGTGATCGTAGCAAATAGAAACACCACCAAAAACAATTTAAATATGTGCACCTTATTTTTCTCCTAAACTTGAATATCGACGAGTCATCGATAGGCCATCCACAATTGCGCCGATTATAGCTGAGTTCACTTCAATGATCATACAAAAAAGGTTTAAACCAACAATATTGCATTTGCATGCAGTACCGTCCCACTCACTTTCTTAATAAAATTAGTTTCTAAAGAAGGTAATTGGAATAAAAATTAAAACTCTTCTAAATTGCTAAATTTGCTAATAATTCAATTATTTACTACCTTTTTGAAGGTTCTTAACTACACTTAGCAAAGACCCAGAAAGGGTTATAGATTATTTCGAACGCCACATAAAAACATAAGCGCGGAATGATGACAGACTAAATCTAGGAATATTTATATTGAAGATGTGGGGATTAAACAAAAAATCTGATAGCAAGTGCGTACTAATTTCACTGACTAACAGTGAGGCTAGACTTTTTCATGTTGAAATTATATCTAATAAAATCAAGGTCTTAGAATCTCACTCTGATGAATATAGCACTCAAAAACAGCTAGAAGATATCTGTAGTAGTTGGATTCAAACCGTTAAAGCCAAAGGGTTACCTTGTCATTGGCTTCTATCACGAAGCCAATACCGAACATTTGCAGTAGCTCCGCCAAAAGTACCTGAATCAGAGTTGAGTGAAGCAATTAAATGGCTGGTAAAAGACCAACTCGAACAACCTTTGGACACTGTTTTAGTTTCATATTACAAGCCATATAAGGTAGAAAGGGAGACTGAAAAGTTAGTTGCTGTAGTGGTTCAACGCGATGTTGTTGAATCATTAATCGAAATTACCGAGACACTAAATTTAAACCTTTCAAGCATTCAAATTAGTGAACTGGCCGCCAGTAACGCCCTAGCGTCGATAAATGGTGAAGAACAAATCACTGGGTTGATCGATGAAGACAATATTGGATTAACCTACAATTTTTACGTTGGTCACTCATTAGCTTTCACTCGGCACATAAAGGGACGTTTTTTTCCTGGACAAGATGGAAATACTTTTAGTCTTGATAGTGAAGACAATGAAGCTCAGATGGATCAGTTTTTATTAGAGACTCAAAGAACTCTAGACTATTGTGTTAGTCAATTTTTCCGTAAACCTGTCGATCGATTGCTGCTCGATAGCCAAAAGACAAAAATTGAAGGTCTTTTAGAATCTCTAGAACAAATATCTGAAATCCCTGTTGAACTAGTGACACTTGAGCAAGCTAGAGAATCGATTGAAGATAGCACCAGACAACAATCTTTATCACTAACAACGGCTGAATCTGGAGCAACGCTTACTAATAATCAATCACAACAAGTCAATTTTTATCTGGCTCAATATCAACCGAAACCTTTGGAATTTAGCTTTCAGTACGCTGCAGCTCTCGTAGCGGTATCGGTTGTTGGATTTGCACTATTAGGTTTTGTTAAGGAAAAAGAACTCTCAGCACTACAAAGTAAACTGGTTGAACAAAACGAGTTATTGAGTAAGACTCAAACTTCATTACAGAGCTTAAGCAAAAAAATCGGTCGTTCATCAAGCATCAAAGAACTGGATCGCCAGTTAGTAAAAAAACAGAATGAGCTAAAGGCCAGTCGACAGTTACTCTCAAATGTAGAAAACACTTCCCCAAGCGAAGCGGTTATTTACAGTGAAATTCTAGCTGCCCTTTCCGGTCATCATGCAGAATCCTTGTGGCTAACAAAAATACAACTAGGACCAAAAACCATCGATTTATCAGGGCAAACAACTAAGCCTGAATCTATCCCACTGTATATCGATGGCATGAGTAACCATGTGGTTTTAGCTAGTCAGTTTGATAACTTGATTATTGAACGAGACAAACAAAATACTCAGTTGGTTCACTTTCAGATGACCAATGGGCGCTATAAAAATGCTAAATAGATTAAAAAACCTTCCTGAGAGTTTCAATTCTATTGAATTGCGTATGCGAGTATTGTTTTCGCTTGTTGCAATTACTTTATGCTTCTTGTTATTTGACTTATTTTGGTACAGTGACGCCGAACAAGAAATCAAAAATATTAATTCTAAAATCACCGCCAGCCAATCTCAAACCGACGAGTTACTAGAGATGCAAAATTCTTTTAATTCGAGCATTGTTAAAAAACGAAACGATCCTAGAATAAAGAGCATTCAAAAAATTGAACAACAGATCAATGAAATTAGAAATGCTCTGAAGGAAAAAACTGTCAACCTTGTTCCACCAGAACTAATGGCAAATGTCATAACAGAAATTATTCGATCGTCTCGTTCACTAAAGTTACAATCTTTAATCAAACAAGACACCGTTGAGCTTTCAGATATCAACCAACCGATAGAAAACAAAAAAGAACAAGACGATCAAACCATCAAACTATATAGACATTCCATAGAAGTCGTCCTTCTCGGCGATTATGTCGCTACATTTGAATTTCTTAAAAATCTAGAAGAAATGGAAAAGAAAGTTGCTTTTGATCGATTGGATTATAGCGTTGATAAGTATCCAAATGCAGAAGTAACTTTAATTGTATCGACATTAAGTTTAGAAAAGGGGTGGATAGGTGGTTAGTCGTCGCTTAATTATACTAACAACGGTAATTGTCTTCTGTAGTTTTAGCGGTGTCGCTACTGCTTCGACGGCTATTATCGATCCAACTCGGCCAGCTCCAGGGAATCGACCTATTCTTGTAAAGAAACAACAAGAAGCTACTAAAGAGCGAGCTCTGACAGCTATTTTTTACAAACAAGGAAAGGGCACGGCGATTATAAATGGCAACCTTTATCAAGCAGGTGATTATTTCGCTGGAAATCGGATTATTTCAATAGAATCGAACAAAGTACTACTAAAAAACGCCGACGGATATAGCCGGCTAACGCTTATCAATAACTTTAAAAAACTAAAGAAAAATTAGAATGAATTATCAATTAAATAAATTATCAAGAGCCGCTGTTTTAGTTGTTTTGTTGTCTTCTTGTGAAACATTGACTCCAAAAACTGAACCCGTTACACAGCTGGCGATCGACGCGATTGCTGAAAGCCAAGCCGAAAACGCCCTACTTTCTGCTGAAAGTCAGATCTCGACCGATCAAGCCCTGTCCACCCTAGTAGCCGAAGAACCGAGAGAGTTTGCACCTGTCGAAGACAGGTTTGACGTATCGGTCAAAGACGTGGGTATTAATAGTTTTTTATTGGGGTTGGTGGACTCTACCGACTTCAATCTAATCATTAGCCCAGATTTGTCGTTGAAAATATCACTGCAGCTCAAGAACGTTACGGTCTCTGAAGTGCTGCATGCGCTGACTCAGATTTATCCAATTACTGTCAAACAAGAGAATAACCTATTTTTGGTCTCCTCCGCCGAAACAATGACAGCAATTTACACACTGGACTATCTGAACATTCAAAGAAGTGGTGATTCTAATACCAGTGTCGCGGGTCAATCAGTGCAAGCGGGACAAAGTCAAAACAACCGTTCTTCTGACAGTAGCCAAAGTAGCTCAGGTAATAACATCCAACAAGCAAAATCGAGTAACATAAAGACTAAAAGTGAAACTGATTTTTGGAATGAGCTAAATACCAGTTTGAATTTGATCATAAAGAACGAACCAACTGCTAATGTTGTAGTAAGTCCACATGCCGGCATAGTCGTGGTTCGAGCGCTTCCGCAAACTCAAAATTTAATAAAACGCTATTTAAAAAGCACTCAAAAGAGTCTGGATCGTCAAGTTATTATCGAAGCCAAGATTATTGAAGTAAGCTTGAACGAGGGCTTCCAAGCGGGTATAGACTGGAGCAAGATGGGTAATACCAATGGTGATGTATTTACTATTGGTCAACAAGGACAAGTATTACAGCAACCAACATCAGACTCTCCATTAAACGGTATTTTTTCTTTGTTATATCAAGGGGAAAATTTTGCGGCTGCGATAGATTTACTTAAATCTCAAGGTGACGTGCAAGTATTATCCTCTCCGCGTGTGTCTACGGTTAACAATCAAAAAGCGATTATTAAAGTCGGTAGCGACGAATTTTTTGTTACAGATGTTTCAACCACAACAGTAACAGGGACGAGTACAGCGACCACTCCCAATGTAACTTTAACGCCTTTTTTCTCAGGGATATCGTTAGACGTTACTCCGCAAGTGAGCGAAACGGGCGATATCGTATTACATATACACCCAATGGTTAGCGAAGTAACCGACCAACCAAAAACTCTCAGCTTAGGTGAAGATAGTTTTATTCTACCACTCGCCCTAACCAACGTAAGAGAATCAGACAGTATTGTAAGAACGCGAAGCGGTCGAGTTGTCGTCATTGGCGGATTAATGCAAAACAAAGTGGGAGAAGAGGAAAATTCAACACCGCTGCTCGGAGATATTCCCCTACTAGGAAATTTATTTAAACAAACACGTCAGTACGAAGTAAAGAGTGAACTCGTTATATTACTGAAAGCACATATAGCAGATGATCGCCATTCAGATGAACAGTTAAATCAAGTTAAGAGTCGATTTAGTAAATTTTAGACAATGTACCTTTATCATTACGCCATGAAAAAGATTCCGTTTGGGCATACGCCTGATACGGAATTATTTTGCCAAACCCAAACTCATATCGAAGCACTTAACGTACTATTATTTTCTATCAATAGTGGTGAGGCTTTCTGTAAGATTATTGGTGAAGTAGGATGTGGTAAAACTATGTTGTGCAGAGTATTAATTCGACAACTTGAGTCCAAACGAAAACTCGCATATATTCCTAATCCCAACTTAGATGCAAACGCTTTGCGCTACACGTTGGCTAAAGAGCTAGGGTTAAGAATAAAGAAAGACTGTCGCGAAGATCAGCTCACGCAAAGTATTCAAAACAGACTAATTAAACTGAACAAATCACACGGACCTGTCGTTTTAATCATCGATGAAGCGCAAGCGATGTCGGACGAAGCGCTTGAAACACTTCGGCTGTTTACCAATATTGAGACCGAACAACAAAAACTTTTGCAAATAGTTCTATTTGCTCAACCTGAGCTTAATAAAAAATTGAAGCAAACCAATCTTCGCCAACTAAATCAACGAATTACTTTTTCCTACCAACTAAGAAAGCTAACGACGCAACAAGTATTATCCTACATTCACCATAGACTTAACGTAGTCAGCTTAAAGCAACGAGTTAAAGTCTCACTAGTAGAAGCCATATTGATACGTTTTTTTTCTCGTGGAACACCGAGAATTATTAATACTATTTGCCACAAAGCCTTACTGTTAGGTTTTGCTAAAAAACAATTCTCTCTCAGCCTCATTAACATAATAAAAGCATCTTATGATACGGACGGTGTTGACAGTTTTATTCTCAAACATGTTAAAACGATCATTACCCTTGCATTGCTCGGAGTGAGTACAACCGCTCTCGCTTTTTTAGGGGGCGTATGAGTTTAATTAACGAAATGCTCAATGATCTTCAAAAAGATCAACACCAGCCTGTACCTATCCATGGATTAATAGCGACAGAACCGCAATCATTTTTGGTACGTTTTAGATTGCAATTCGTTATTTCCATAATAACGATCGCCTTGTTATCTTGGGTTCTATTTTATAATGCTGAAAAAACACCACCTCCAATACTTAAAGAACAAGTTCCATCAATCATTGAAATAGAAAAGTCAACCGCTGAAGTTACTGTTGCTCTTAAAGCGCCAACCAAGAATAATAAGACGAAAAAACCTTCCGATAAGATTATTCAAGAAACATCAATAAGTACACAAACATTAGCAGACGATTCTCCTGCACCGCCAGTTACAAAAGGTGCAACAAAAGAAACGGTAACAAGTAACGTTTTAAATGAAGTAGTGAGTGCTGTAGTCAACAAACCAGCAGAAAAAGTAACTCCAACTGATATTTCAAATAACAGTAAACGAGTAGTTAATTCAATTTCCACTACATCAATGATCAAAATATCTAGAACGAGCCAGGCAAATAAAATATTTATTGCATTAACCAAAGACTGGCTAAAACTTGATGGTCAAACACAGGATTCTAGAATCAAAGAGCTATTGGCTAACTACAGCGACCAAAGTGGTTTATGGCTAAAGGTCATTCTCTTTTTAAAAAACACAAATCCAGAACAATATTCATCACACCTTAATGATGCGCTTCTTCGCTTTCCACAAGATAATTCATTTCCAATGCTTTTTGTAAAACAATATATGCAAGAAAGTAAATTCTCGCAGGCGTTAATTCACTTAAATAAAATACCAAAGGATCGCTGGACACTAAGTCAATACCGTGTCGCTGGTTACCTTTCACAAAAATCAAACAATCATCAAGAAGCAATTTCATTCTATAACCATCTTCTTTTGGCAAATCCAAATCGAGGCGATATAAATATGGCTGTCGCAATTTCTTTAGAATCATTAAAAGAAAATAATCTCGCAATTGTTAAATTTCAAAGAGCTTTAGAAGATAACAAGTTAAACAATTTGCAAAGACAATTTATTGAGCAGCGGATCGCTGCAATTCAAGGTTAAACAATGCTGTTAAAGAAAGTTAGACTCGGTGATTTATTAGTCGAGAAAAAAGCGATAACATCGAAACAATTAGATGATGCGCTAAAAGAACAAAAAACCAATCGTCAACGACTTGGTAAACTACTGATCAATCTTGGTTACGTGGAAGAAAAACAATTATTAAGATTGTTGGCGGAACAATTAAACATTCAGTTTATTGACTTAATAGGATTTAAAGTTAATACCCAAGCCGTTAATGAACTTAACGAAATGACCGCTAGGCGATTAAGAGCTTTAGTTATAGACGAAAAGCCCGATCGCTTTATTGTTGTTATGGCAGATCCGACTGACTTAGCTAAATATGATCAATTACAAGAAAAGCTATCCAAACCATTGGAAATTTGTGTCGCTATTGAGTCTGAAATTGTATCAAACATTGACAATTTTTATCGAAGCGGTGATGAAATTCTCGATTTGGCAGGGGCGCTAGAGGATGATCTTACCGAAGAAAGTTTTGATCTTCCGACGCTCAATGAAAATGTTTCTAACGACGAAGCACCTGTCGCCAAGTTTTTACAAAGCTTGTTCGAACAAGCCATTCAAATTAAAGCTTCAGATATTCATATTGAACCTGATTCCCAAGTGTTAAGAGTAAGAATGCGGGTCGATGGACAATTACAAGAGCAGGTAATAAAAGAGAGTCGAATCGTCGCGGCATTAGTATTACGGTTGAAATTGATGTGTGGATTAGACATATCAGAAAAACGAGTTCCTCAAGATGGTCGCTTTAGAATTCGAGCTAAAGATCACGAAGTCGATATTCGGTTATCAACAATGCCTATCCAACATGGTGAGTCTGTGGTGATGCGGCTACTCGATCAAAGTGCGGGATTGCTTAAGTTAGAACATACCGGTATCGAACCAAAATTATTAAAAGAAGTGAGAACGTTACTTTCTTTCCCCCACGGGTTAATTCTTGTAACCGGCCCTACAGGAAGCGGTAAAACAACCACTCTATACGCTGCACTTTCTGAATTGAATACTCCGGAGAAGAAAATTATTACGATTGAAGATCCGGTGGAATATAAATTATCCAGAGTTAATCAGGTTCAGATAAATTCGAAAATTGATTTGAGTTTCGCAAAAGTACTAAGAGCTGTATTAAGACAGGATCCAGACATTATCCTAATTGGTGAAATGCGAGACCAGGAAACCGCTGAAATTGGGTTACGAGCGGCAGTTACAGGCCATCTAGTACTTTCTACTTTACATACAAATGACAGTTTATCTGCAGCAGTGAGATTATCGGATATGGGTGCGGAACCCTATCTTCTAGCGAGCGGTTTAAGAGGTGTAATTGCCCAACGTTTAGTAAGGCGTATTTGTAATTTTTGTGTTGAAGATCATCAACCAAGTGAACAAGAAACAACTTGGTTACATAAATATCTAAAAGACGATCCAGCCATACCTCAATGGCGACAAGGTAAAGGGTGTTCACAATGTCATAATACTGGTTATCGTGGAAGAGCTGCAATCTTTGAAATACTGATTCCGGATTTAGACATGCTCGAAGCAATTCGAACAAAAAGCTACGGGTTATTCGTAAAACTGGCAAACAAAAGCGATACCTTCACACCTTTATCAACGTCTGCAATCAATTTAGCGAGCCAAGGTGTCACCAGTATTGAAGAAGTTCTTAGAGTTTGTGAATCAATTGAAGATATAAGTAGACTCGAATAATGCCAACTTTTAATTATGTTGCTAGGCAGAAAAATGGTGAGTCCGTCAAGGGCGAGATGGAAGCTGTTAATAGAGATGCAGCAGCTGATAATCTATTAGCACGTGGCATGTTGCCCATTTCACTAAACGAAGACTCAAGTGGCGGAGGTTGGGCAGACATAGATATAGGCGAACTATTCGCAACTAAGAAAGTCGACATTCAAGATCTCGTCATGTTCAGTCGACAAATGTACAGTTTGACTAAAGCTGGAATTCCGTTAACTCGTGCTATAAATGGTCTGATAGAGACTACTAACTCGGATGTATTAAGAGACGCGCTCGAAAGTATTAATACTGATCTCAGTGCTGGTATTAATTTGGCTAGCGCTTTCAAAAAGCACGATCATATTTTTGCACCACTCTATGTTAGTTTAATTCATGTTGGCGAAAATACAGGCCAGTTAGAAAAGGCATTTGAACAGATAGCAAATTACTTGGAGTTAGAACAAAAAACTCAACAGCGTATTAAGAGTGCAACTCGCTACCCAATGTTTGTATCCATTGCTATAGTTTTGGCAGTGATAGTTATCAACGTATTAGTAATGCCACAGTTTACCAAGATGTTTGAGGCATTCAACGCGGGCGAACTCCCTCTACCCACGCGGATATTGATGGCGTCTAGTTCCTTTTTTATAAACTATTGGCCGTATTTAATTGCCGGTACATTCACTGTCATTTATTCATTTAGAAACTATATCAGTACGGAAAAGGGTCGATATTGGTGGGATAAAAAGAAGCTAAAGTTTCCGATAATTGGCGATATTATTTATCGTTCATTGTTGGCACGATTTTCTCGGACTTTTTCCATGATGGTCAAATCTGGGGTCCCTTTAATTACGACTCTAAATATCGTTGCCGATGTCGTTGATAATGCTTGGGTGGCGAAAAAAGTATTGGAGATGCGGGATGGTATAGAAAAAGGAGAGTCTATTCTTGTTGTCGCGGGTAAAACTAAAATGTTTTCTCCACTTGTGTTACAGATGATTGCTGTCGGTGAAGAAACTGGTCAACTTGATGATATGTTGGTTCAAGTCGCTGATTTTTATGAGGAGCAAGTCGATTATGATCTCAAAAAATTATCTGACTATATTGAACCAATCCTGATCGTTTTTATCGGAATGATTGTGCTGGTGCTAATGTTGGCAATTTATTTACCCATGTGGGAGCTTACATCGGCAGCTCGTCGTGGCTAGCTCTCTAACATCAACAAGTTCAAAAAGCGGCAATTTGTATTTGTTTTTGCTTATTTTTGTTGTTATTGGTTTATTTTATTTATTTTTTATAAAAAGACCGACAGCAACCATCGATTTTCAACGGCAAGCTTTTAGACTAAATTCTTCCGCATTTGAGAATGGTATTCGGCTCGCAAATATGCGCTTTAAATCTAGTAGCATTGAACAAAATTTAGTCGATCGATGGTTCGATAAAGATGTGGGTTTGGACTATAACGAAAACGGTTTTCCGATTGGAACAGATATAGTAATTGGAGAAAGTGATAAGGGAATGAGTGCCGAGAATTGCCAACAGGTTTGGCGCTTTGTTCTAGGTCCTCTTCAACCAAAAATGTTAGTCGCTCGGTCAGAAAATGAATACTGGGTTGAAGTAGATGCTAATAATAATTGTGTATTTCACCCTTTCAAAATTCAACAAATGCAACTTAGTTATCATTCAACGACTGGAAAAGTTGTTTTAACGAAATAATTTGTTACTTTTTATGGCTTTATGGTGTTTTTCTACTAAACTTTGATCAACAACTAACCGAATATATTTTTATATTTTTGCATTACTTAGAGGAACGAATTGTGAATAAATCTTTACCGAAGGCAAGTGGTTTTACTTTAATTGAATTGATCGTAGTGATCGTAATTCTTGGAATTATGGCTGCGATTGCAGGACCAAAATTTGTTGACTTACAATCTGATGCTAGACTCTCAGTTGTTCAAGGAGTTGAAGGGTCAATTAGAAGCGCGGCTACGCTTGTATATTCTAAGTCTCTAATTGACGGGACCGAAGGATTAGCGACATCAACTGTGGCTATTGGCACAGGAAACGTCGATACTGTGTTTGGTTACCCTGCTGCGACAGGCGCTGGAATGGATGCTGCACTTGACTTGTCTGGCGATATTACAGCGAGTGGAGCTGGAGTTTATACACTTCAAGCAAGTTGTTTAGTAACTTACACAGCTGCTACGGCTATAGCGGCACCAGGTATAGTTGTCACCAATACTGGCTGCTAATAACGTACTGTGAACAACTTTTATAGGCCACCTTCTAAACAGGTGGCTTTTACTTTGTTAGAGCTGATTATTGTTGTTATTGTATTAGCTATACTCAGTAGTTATGTATTTACTCGTTTTTCTTCTTCAACAAGTTATCGATTAGACGCTTTAGCCGAACAGCTGGTAGCGGCTGGACAACTCACTCAACAGCTTGCTATGAATGACTCTCAACGCGCCTTTCTTTTAGATATTCAAAATTCACAGATTAATATACTCGTTGATGGTGCTACTTTTTCAGCCGCTAATGAGTTTCCAATTACGGTTGATTCTTCGATTAGCTTATCACCCACTGGGACCATTTCGTTTGACGGTTTAGGCAGAACCGCTGGAGCAACGATTACTATTGCTAGTGGTGAATCGCTAAACGTTTGTTTTGAAGCAAGCGGTTTGGTACACAGATGTTAAAGTTACCGAATAAAATGGTTACCGGTTACTCACTAATTGAACTAATAGTTACAATCGTGGTAACCAGTATTGTTATGATTATCTTTTACTCTATCTTCGCTCCTAATCAAAAAAACTCAGTCTCTTCGGTACTTCAAATTAAAGCTGCCGAATTGGGCCAGGCTTATTTAGAAGAAATAATTCAAAAAAAATTTGATGAAAACACGCCCATCGGTAATGCGCAACGATGCAATCAATTGCCATCTTTATTGTGTGGTCCTATAGCCAATGAAGAAGGAGCCGGTAATCGTTCGTTATTCGACGATGTTGACGATTATAACGGGCTCGACGATCAACCGGCGCAGGACGCATTTGGAAACAACCGTGTAGGGTTTGATAGTTTTCGGGTTACTGTCGTTGTTAGCTATGCGGGAGCTGATTTTGGCTTATCGAATCAGGATTTAAAAAGAGTTGATGTTACTGTTATTGCTCCCCAGGGCGAGAACTTTGTATTTAGCCAATACAAAGGCAATTTCTGATGTCATCTTCACTTCAATTTTCTTCTGGTATACAGCAGCAAAAGGGCTTTACCTTATTAGAATTAATCATTGTCATTGTTTTACTTGGAATTATGTCTGTGTCCCTTGGTCGGCTGACCAGTCATACAGTTTTCAGTTATATCGATGGAAAAGATCGAAACAGGTTAAGTCAGTCAGGAAAATGGATGATGGAACGTTTATCCAGGGAGATTAGAGAGGCGCTACCGCAAAGTGTAAGGACGGGCTCTGGCTCTGGATTTCATTGCGTTGAGTTTATGCCCATTGAAAACTCCTCTACCTATTTCGATCTACCAGCCACAGGCAATGTTTCGTCTTTTACTGCTGCCGAATATGATTTGGTGGCGAGTATTTCTTCATTAGTTGCAATTATGCCTATCAACCCTACAAGTCTCTACAGCGGAACTGGAACACTTGGTACCTTAAGCTCTGTGACTGCAACAGCTGATCCCGATCAAGTATTAATAACCTTGATCTCACCGACAAACTTTTCTCGTCGGTCACCGCAAAGTCGATTCTTTTTGCTTAGCGGACCGGTGTCTTTTTGTCTTAACAATGCTAATGGACAAATGTTGAGGCATTCTGGCTATGGAATCAGTACATCGCAATCTTTTCCGCCGAGTGGGGGAAGTTTAATTGGACAAGATTTCACCGCAGATACAACCGTATTCAATTATCAACCAGACACCTTGAGTCGCTCAGGATTGTTGCAAATCAACTTAAAGGCTCAAAATCGAGGTCGCTCTTTATCAGCTAATCAAGAAGCTTTCGATATATTCCATGAGGTACACGTTAGAAATGTTCCTTAAATATTATTCAAAGTTAAACAAAACTAAACAGACTTCTTTTGGCCCAGCAAAGCAAAAAGGTATTAGTTTAGCTTTTTTGTTATTCACTATAATCATCGTTAGCCTTTTAGCCGCAGCATTGATGAAACTCAATTCTCAATCGGCATTATCTGTTGCACACCAAGTGATTTCTACTCGAGCTTTTTTTGCGGCTGAATCCGGTGCTAACTTACAGGCGCTAGCGATATTCCCTGTTAATGGGTCAGCTGGCGCGTGTGCTATTCAAACTTACAACTTTACCAATCCAGGTTTATCGGGTTGCACTGCCTCAACGACATGCAGTTCTCGGGTAATAAATTCAATTAATTTTTACAGTGTTTCAAGTCAAGGGGTTTGTAATAACGGACAACCACTTCAAGCAACTCGAGTAATAGAAATTCGGCTTAAAAATATATCCTTTCCGTAGTTTTATTCTATACACTCTTTTTATCTGATTTGTCTTTTGCGTAGAAATCTATGAACTCTATTTGCCAGAATTTCATTTGCCCTTGCGGGTCGAATAGGAAATTTGCTGCGTGTTGCGAACCGTTAATAAGCGGCAAGCATTGGGCTTTTGATGCAGAACAGTTAATGCGCTCTCGATTTACCGCTTTCAAAACACAACATTATGGTTATTTATGCGATACCCATTATGTTGATAGTAATAAAACTAAACCGATAATCGATGATTTTGATCGAAACATTCTATGGGTAGGGTTATTGATTATCGAACATAAGGCAGATATTGATTTTGTATCTAAATCACAAGTTGAGTTTGTAGCCTTTTACCACTCAGTTGAAGATTCGACAATTTTACAACTCCATGAACGATCGAACTTTTTAAAAGTAAACGACCGCTGGTTATATGTTGATGGTACGCACCTTCCAGGCATTAAAATCCAGCGAAACACCCCTTGTTTTTGCTTAAGCGGAAAGAAATACAAGAAATGCCATGGTCAATAGACCCATTAAGCCAATAATTTATGGGATCTAACAGAATTAGATTTGATATAATTGCTAGCTTATAAAATAGGGGCTCAATGTAGCCTTTGAGTTCACATAGCCTCTCGGAGACAAAGATTTTGTCTAATATAGATACTCCTATCGATCAAACTGATTCTAATAAGCGCGGAATAGTCGGTGCCCCAGATACTTTTCAGGGGTTAATCATGAAGCTACAAGAATATTGGTCGAATAAAGGCTGTGTAATTGTCCAACCGCTTGATATAGAAGTCGGTGCAGGAACTTTCCACCCTTCAACATTTCTTCGCTCTATTGGGCCAGAACCTTGGAACGCCGCTTATGTTCAACCCTGTCGCCGACCAACCGATGGACGTTATGGTGAAAACCCAAACCGACTCCAGCATTACTACCAATATCAAGTAGTGTTAAAACCTTCTCCCAAAAATATTCAAGAATTATATTTGGAGTCGTTAAAAATGCTAGGGATAGATCCACTTGAACATGATATTCGTTTTGTTGAAGATAACTGGGAATCCCCTACTCTAGGCGCCTGGGGACTTGGTTGGGAGATTTGGTTAAATGGTATGGAAGTCACTCAGTTCACCTACTTTCAACAAGTTGGCGGACTCGAATGTAAGCCTGTCACTGGCGAAATAACCTATGGCCTAGAACGAATCGCAATGTATTTACAAGGAGTCGATAGTATCTTTGATCTTGTTTGGACCGAAGGGCCTCAAGGCAAGGTGACTTATAAGGACGTATTTCATCAAAACGAAGTCGAACAATCGACTTATAATTTCGAACACGCAGACGTTGATTATCTGTTTGGTCATTTCGACTATTGTGAAAGCCAAAGCAAACAATTGATTGAAAAAGAACTTCCTTTACCGGCTTACGAAATGGTTCTAAAGGCATCACATGCATTTAACCTACTTGATGCTCGGCATGCTATTTCTGTCACCGAGCGACAACGATTTATTTTGAGGGTTCGTGCTTTGTCTCGAGCAGTTGCGCAAGCATATTATGATTCACGTGAAGCGCTAGGTTTTCCTATCGGTAAGCAGGGGAACTGAACATGAAAACAAACGAATTGACAAAAAAAGATTTTCTATTCGAACTAGGTTGTGAAGAGTTACCACCTAAAGCACTCATAAAACTTGCAAATTCTTTACTAAATTCAGTTAGTGGCGCTCTTGATAAGTTAGGTTTGGATTATGAACAATGTGAATATTTTGCGACTCCTCGCAGGTTAGCAATTCGATTCAATCAATTAGATAGCGCTCAACCTGATAAACAAGTGGAGAAATTAGGTCCCGCAGTGGCAGCCGCATACGATGGCGATGGTAACCCAAAACCGGCAGCGATTGGATTCGCAAAATCTAATGGTGTTGATGTTGGTGACTTATCAACTAAATCGACGGACAAGGGTGAACGATTGGCTTTTGTGGCTGAAGTAAGAGGCCAAGAAACCGTAGAATTATTACCAGAAATACTGAGCAAAGCGATTAATCAATTACCTGTACCAAAAGCGATGAGATGGGGAGATTCACAATTCCAGTTTAGTCGCCCGATCCACTGGATTACTACTTTGTTTGGAGACTCTGTTGTAGAAATGAATGCGTTTGGTGTATCAGCAAGCAATTTTACTTTTGGTCACCGCTTTCACTCTCCAGAGAAAATCCAACTCAATTCAGCAACGCAATACGAAAAGGCATTAAAACAAGCGTATGTAGTCGCTTGTTTTGAAGAGAGAAAAGCTCAAATAAGAACGCAGGTCGAAAAGGTTGCTAAAGATATCAATGCTATTGCCGTAGTTTCAGAATCTCTTTTAGAAGAGGTAGCAGCACTGGTTGAATGGCCGGTGGCACTTTTAGGCAGCTTTGAAAAAGAGTTTCTCGATGTACCTTCGGAAGCGCTAGTTTCTTCCATGGCTGAACATCAAAAGTATTTTCACTTGGTCGATAGTAATAATGATTTGTTGCCTCACTTTATAACGATTGCCAACATTGAAAGCCGTAACTCACAATCAGTCGTTGATGGTAACGAAAAGGTAATTAGACCTCGCTTAGCTGATGCGAAATTCTTCTATGATTCGGATCGAAGAAATCCGTTAGATTTTTATGTAGAGAAACTTAAAAAGGTGGTTTTTCAAACAAAACTAGGCTCTGTATACGATAAAAGTCAGAGAATCGGAAGTTTATCATCATCTATTGCGAAATCACTAAATGCAGATGCTGCTTTGGTTTCTCGTGCATCCGAACTATGTAAGTGTGATTTAATGACAAACATGGTCGGTGAGTTTAGTGATTTACAAGGAATTATGGGGCGCTACTATGCAATCAAAGATGGTGAACATGCCGATGTAGCGGCGGCAATGGATGAAATCTATATGCCTCGCTTTGCTGGTGACAAACTACCCAAGTCTCAAGTCGGCACTATTCTTTCAATTTCTGACCGCGTAGATACTTTGGTTGGTATATTTGGTATTGGTCAACTTCCAACGGGTGCTAAAGATCCATTTGCATTACGTAGAGCATCATTGGGTGTTTTAAGACTGATTACAGAAAATAAGCTAGACCTTGATCTTGAAGAATTAATAGAGCAATCTTTATTGAGCTATCAGCAGTCAACATTAATCACTCTCAAAACTGATACAAAAAAAGAGTTACTCTCGTTTATTTATGCCAGAGCATCGGCGCTGTATCAAGACAAGGGCATTGCTATTCCTATCATTAAGTCTGTTCAAACCTTAAAGATATCAAAACCTACGGACGTAGAAGCTCGGATTAATGCGGTTCACCTCTTTAGTCAAAAAATTGAGAGTAGCGATCTCGCTGAGGCTAATAAACGAGTAAAGAATATATTAGAGAAGTCTAACTTTGAATCTGAAGATGTTGTGATTAATAAAGAGCTCTTTGGTACTGAAGAAACACAACTATTCAACACAATATCTAGCATGAAAGGATTTGTATCGGACCAGGTTGCAGACGCTAATTATGGCGCAGCGTTAGACAAATTAGCGGGAATGAAAGACGTTGTTAACAAATTTTTTGATAGTGTGATGATCAATGCCAATGAGCAAGCGGTAAGAAACAATAGACTGGCACTAATTTCCGAATTACGAAACCTGTTTATTGGTATCGCCGATATTTCACTATTACAGAAATAACGACGATGGCCCTCCAACAAAAGTTAGTCATTCTGGATAGAGATGGAGTGATTAACTTAGATTCAGACCAGTACATAAAATCAGCTGAGGAATGGGTTCCTATAGAATCTAGCCTGCGAGCTATTGCTGCGCTTAACCGTGCGGGTTACAAAGTAGCAGTTGCGACCAATCAATCGGGAATAGCACGCGGTTACTTTGATACATTAACACTTACAATGATGCACAAAAAAATGGAGTTAGCACTTGCTAACTATGGAGGTCACATAGACGCAATTGAATTTTGCTCCGATCATCCTGACAACCCAGGCCCTAATCGAAAACCAAATCCAGGAATGTTAACCAGGTTGATCAAACAATTTTCGGCCAATACTCATGAAACCTGGTTTGTCGGTGATAGCTTGTCAGATATAAAGTGCGCTAATAATGCTAATTGTAAGCCAGCTCTTGTATTGACAGGTAAAGGTAGAGAAACAGCAAAGATCACTGAACTTTCAAAATCGCTCAGTGTTTTTTCTAATTTAGAAGCGTTTGTTAAACACCTAACTAACAGTACGAAATAAGTTTGATATTAAGCAGCTTGTTGATAATTGAACTACTCAACAACACTTCTATTTTAAACTTGCATAATACGCAGCTAAATTTTGTATGTCTTCATCTGTTAGACTTTCAGACATACTGGACATAGCCATATCTTTGCGTGTCTTGTCTCTAAACGCTTTTAATTGCTTAACTGTATACCCAGCCTTCTGTCCTGCCAAGTTAGGATATGTAGGTATCATACTAATGCCGGCGACACCATGACATCCAATACAAATCCCAGCCTTCTTTTTACCAGCGGCAACATCGCCAGCGGCTAAAGTATTGCCAATGTAACTAAAAGCTACTAGTAGCCCGAAAACTAAGAGCGTCGGTTTTAACATTTTATTACTCCAAAATTTAACGACAGTTTCTAAAAGTTACACATCTAAGTTAGCAACAGCTAATGCGTTCGATTCGATAAAATCCCTTCTAGGCTCGACATCGTCTCCCATTAGCGTCGCAAAAAGCTGGTCGGCTGCAACAGCATCTTCAATAGTGACTTGAAGCATACGTCTAGAGTCGGGATCCATGGTTGTATCCCAAAGTTGACCAGGGTTCATTTCACCTAGTCCTTTGTAACGCTGTATTGAAATGCCACGTTTAGACTGTTGCATTAACCAATCAAGCGCTTCTTTAAAACTAGAAACCTCTTGCTGACGACCTCCTCGCTGTATGTAAGCACCTACTTCTATTAAGTCGCTAGTATTTACGCCCAATGCAACTATCTTTTTGTATTCCCCAGAGGAGAAAAAAGATTTATCTAATAAATATTTCTTCTCACTGCCGTGATGGATGACATTTATTTGTGGATTAAATTCGTTCCTTTCTTCATCTTTAATCGCTGTCAATTCAAACTTGGTGGCTCCAGTCTTACCATCGCCAATCAATTCTGATTGGAGTTTATCTATCCATGCTTCAACCTTAACTTGATCTTTTAAGTCTTCAACCAATAATATCGGTAGATCAACCAAAGCATTCAAAATACGAGCATCGTATAGTTGTGCTAAACGAGTTATATCTGCTTGAACTTCTCGATAATCAATAACCAATTTCTCTAATCCAGCTCCGGACAAAGCTGGTGCTTCTGCGTTAACATGCAAAGCCGCTTCATCGAGTGCCATACTGGTTAAATACTCTTGCAAACTTGTATCATCTTTCACATAGGTTTCTTGTTTACCTTTTTTTACTTTATACAGTGGCGGCTGAGCGATATATATATAACCACGTTCAACCAACTCCAACATTTGACGATAAAAGAACGTTAACAGTAAAGTTCGGATATGTGCACCATCCACATCAGCATCGGTCATGATAATGATACGGTGATAGCGTGTTTTCTCTACATTAAACTCGTCTCGACCAATACCGCAACCTAATGCAGTGATAAGTGTTCCCACTTCAACTGACGACAACATTTTGTCGAATCGAGCTTTTTCTACATTTAGAATCTTACCTTTGAGTGGTAGTATTGCCTGATTTTTTCGGTTTCTACCTTGCTTAGCCGATCCTCCAGCAGAATCTCCTTCCACAATATAAAGTTCTGATTGAGCCGGATCTTTTTCCTGACAATCAGCGAGCTTACCTGGCAGTCCAGCAATGTCTAACACCCCTTTCCTTCTGGTCATATCCCTCGCTTTACGGGCAGCTTCTCTCGCTCGCGCTGCATCTAGCATTTTACTGACAATTATTTTTGCTTCTTGTGGGTTTTCCAAAAGATAATCAGATAACTGGGTACCCATGGTCTGTTCAACGGCCGATTTCACTTCTGAAGACACTAACTTATCCTTAGTTTGAGAAGAAAACTTCGGGTCTGGCACTTTAACCGAAATCACAGCTGTGAGACCTTCTCTAGCATCATCCCCCGTAGTCTGTGTCTTCCCTTTTGCAGTTGCCGATACTTCCTTCTCCATATAATTATTGAGAGTTCGTGTTAGTGCTCCTCTAAATCCGGCTAAATGTGCACCGCCGTCTCTTTGCGGAATATTATTAGTAAAACAAAAGATATTCTCCTGAAAACTATCATTCCACTGCATCGCAACTTCAACGCCAATACCGTCATCTCTTTGAAAAGAAAAATGAAACATTTTTTGATTAATCGCTGTTTTTGCGCGATTGAGATAATCAACAAAGGCTTCTATTCCGCCTTCGTATTGAAAATGGTCTTCTTTACCGTTTCGTTCATCCCTTAATTTAATACTGACGCCTGAATTTAGGAAGGATAATTCTCGTAACCGTTTAGCTAAGATATCATAGTGAAAATTAGTATCGGCAAAAATTTCAGGACTGGGATGAAAACGAAGCTCGGTACCAGTTCTCTTCGTTTCTCCTATTTCTGCTAGGGGTGCGAGTGGCTCTCCTAAAGCATAAGCTTGTTCATGTACTTTTCCTTCTCGTCGGATAGTAAGGGTCAATTCATCAGATAAGGCATTAACTACTGATATACCGACACCATGCAATCCTCCTGATACTTTGTAGGAATTGTCATCAAACTTGCCACCGGCATGTAGCACAGTCATTATGACTTCCGCTGCCGATATCCCCTCTTCTTCATGGATTCCAACGGGGATCCCTCTTCCATCATCAGAAACAGAAACAGAATCATCCGTATGGATGACAACGGTGATATCATTACAATGACCTGCAAGTGCCTCGTCAATAGAATTATCAACCACTTCAAAAACCATGTGATGTAACCCTGTACCGTCATCGGTATCACCAATATACATACCAGGTCTTTTTCTAACCGCGTCGAGCCCTTTCAGAACTTTTATACTTGAAGAATCATACTCGTTTTGTTCAGTTTCTTTATTATCTGACATTCTTAAATATTTTCCTTTTAGATCTTTTATTTATCTAATGCTGAGACATTAGGTGTTATTACACCATGTTCCACGTGAAACATCTTGACGCTATTATACTCTTTTGTGAGAATTTTTATCATATTAGGCTGTAAACAAGACATGATAATTTGAACATTATCCTGTTCACAAAGCGCTTTAACTAACGATATTTGGTTAGTTTCGTCGAGCTCCGACGCAAAATCATCCACAATAAAAAGACTATCTTTGTTGGTTAGTTGTTTGAGTAACCTTGTTTGTGCTAAAAACAAACTATTAATAAGAACCTTTTTCTGTCCACGCGATAACAAATCTTTAGCCAAGTTCCTTTCTACTTTAATTCGAAGGTCTGCCTTATGTGGACCGTACATCGTATTTCCCGATTGATAATCTCGCTCGACCGATCCCGTTAATTTATCAGCCAATTCGCCGGTATAACCTGAGTA
>JAHRVB010000105.1 GCA_019090895.1 Kangiellaceae bacterium | reverse complement strand
GCAGCACAAGCTTTAAGGGACGATCGAATCTGACTATTTGATATATTCTCTAACTTCATCCGTGCTCGCTTAATTGAAGAGTAGAACGCCCACATAAAGGGCCGACTGGAGCGCAGCGTAAGGCGGTCCAGCGCAACGAAGTGGAGCGATCTTTGATGTGTTTGTTATGGCTGTATAAGGCCATGCTTTTTACCCCAGGCACTAGCCCGTGATTTTGCTAATGGTTGTTGTTTAAACGATTGCTCCAGATACTCCTTTGCCTCGGCCGCATTACCTTGGTGGAGTGAAATTCCCGCAGCAACAATTGCCCTATTGTTTTTTACGACACCAGTTTTAACATTATCTAGTTCTGACATTAACTCGAGCCATGGTAGGCAGACTAACTTTACTTTTGATGCTAAGTCATTAGCTACAACATCCTGATCTGTGTCAGGATTAACATTCCACCAAGTGTCTCTATTTTCTTCTGCTATTAGTCCGATTCTTTCTCTAATTGTACAATCATATTCTTTTGGCAAACCTTTCACAGGCGGTGCATCTATTAATTTCGAGATTTCAGGATAATAGACACCTACATTTACTGTGAATTTTCCTTCTAATCCTTCATTCCACTGACTGGCTTGAATGTTTATCATTTCCGTTCGGTCAGAATGCTCTCTATAGAAATTACGAGCCTTCTTTTTAAAGCCACATTGTTTCAAATGGGGAGCTAACTCTGCCTTAATGATTCCATCAATTATTTTTGAAATTTCACTCATAGCTCATTTGCCATAACGCCTTTGGCACAAACAAAATAATAGGACATCCACTTTAATTTTTGTGAATAATCGAAAATTAAGTGGGTATCCCTTTAGAGCTGATTTTTCTCTTATTATAGGGGCCATACATGGAGTTTTTCTATCTAGTAAAATGAAAATACTACCTAGCTTACGAACTTATACTAATTTAGTTACGTGTTAGTAATCATAAATATGTTCAATTGTTTGATTGTTATTTTTCCCATCAACCAACAAAGCTTGAAGGTTCCTTACTCCTACCCAGTACACGTCTCTTTCAATATTTTTATTGGTCACAAATTTAGAACTAAATAATTTTGACGCGTAATGATAATTAATGTTCGCACCTGTTGGCGAAAGCATTGATACTGCGATACGCTGATTTCCTGATATATCTATAAAATCAAACCCTTGCTCGGCAAGTACGGGGATGATCTTAGTAAAATCACCCCATCGCGGAAGTGATATTAAAAAACGGTTGCCCATATTTTCTATAATGGTAACTTTTTCTGGTAATAGGCTAGAATCAAACGAATTGTTTTTGGCGGTTAGGTAGATGAGTTCTTCGCTTTCTTCGTAGACTGCTTGAGCACCGAATCCGATAGCTTTCGCATATAAAGTTTTAAAGCCAAACTCCAAGGTAAATGCGATTTTTCTTTCTTGCTTTCTAATAAAATTCGGCCCGAAAAAGCTAGGTTCGCGCCATACTTTTCCTGTCCAACCCCAAAAATCAAACTCATACCAAGCTTTTTCAAAAATAAATTCGCTGTAGGCGCGATGAGCTTCTTTAATCACTTTGTCTTCAGGGGTGTCTTCACCATTGGCAATCCATCGAGTTGTTCTCCCTATGGTATTTTCATAAGCCCCTTTAATCATGTATTCAACAGTGGTACTGCCGCCGATAACATTAAGCATGGTCATGTATTCATCGTTTGGTGGGTAACCTTCAGCATCACTGATTGTTGTGACGCGGTCATAGAGACGCCAATATTCATCAATGCTCGCCATAAAAGGGAAGTCACTAGGGTTGTTTCCAGCATCGAGGAAGTCGGCATATTCACGTGGGTTAAAAACAAGGTACCATTCCGGGATGGTCAGTAGAGTTTGTTCTTCTGACCTAAAATACTGACTTATGTTATTTTTATTGAAGTCTTTTGTCTCCGCAGGATAGTGTGTTTTCCAAAGCCTATTCCTAAAACGATAGTTTGGGTCAACCTTTTCTTTAAGGGCAAAGTATTGAGGGGCTTTTGGATAGGCCGCCAAAAACTGGTCGGTGGATGCAAGAATTTGATAGGGTAGGTAGTAAGTACCACCTTCAGAAATCACCGCGTCAATCATATCAACGCTCCAGCCTTTCACTTTTTCTTTTGCCGCATCGTTCGTACCTTGCTGGTAATAGACAACAAAGGCAAAAACTTCTTTGTTCGCCCATGATAAAAGAGTACCGGGATCTGCATGCGCATGCCTAATGGAGACGTTAATTATATTGGCGTCATGTTTCTGGAAAATATTACGCATCTTGGGAATGAATGCGTCAAAATTTTCAACAGGGATGAAGTACTCTCTTAAGACATAGGTTTTTTCAGAACGATCGCTAGGCTCGAGTTCTTTAACATCATAGCTTGCCTCCCAATTTCTCCAGACTATTCGATCGAAAGAGTAGTAAATTGGGTCGATAATATTTTTTCTAAGGGACTTTCCAATAGGATAGTTTGCTACAAACTCTACAACCTTTGGCCCCCACTTGTACTCTTCATCGTTGCTGATAAGGCGGTCTTTAATAGTTACCGGCTTATCTGTTGAAAACCAGCTTACATCAAGGACTTTTTCGTAATCCGGTGGGTAAATATCAGCGTTGGTAAAAATTACGTCTGGATTATCCCTGATATTCTTGAAGAAGTAGTCTTTATAATTGCCTATAGACATCCGTTTTGTCTTTCTTTCAACTTTTGTGTTATCCGCCAACTGTAGAGTTGCTTCAACAATGACGCCTATTCCACCATAGCCACCGATAGCTCCATAAAATAGCTCTGAGTTCTCGACAGGACTGGCTGTAACAAGGCGGCCATCAGCCATAACCAATTTTATTTGGTTTACTGACTGAACGACGGGGCCTTCACCAATATATCGGCCATGTACATTAACACTTAAAGAACCACCAACAGTGAAGTTGGAGTATGTTTGCATAATTTTTATAGAAAGGTCTTTAGGGTCGATATGTTCCTGAATTTTTCGCCAAGTGATGCCAGACTGTACCGTTATTTCTTTTTTGTTTGGGTCGAAGTTCACTATTTTATCAAAATTGCGCATATCGAAATGCAAGCTATCGAGGTAAGCGATCTGACCGCCCTGACTGTACCGACCGCCGCCAATTGAAATGGGGCCTTCTGTCCGTTTAATCGTAGTGATTATCTCTTCAATGGTTGTTGGTGTAATGACTTGTCCAACGCGGATGGAGTTTAGACCCGTCACATCATTAATGACGAGTACATCAGATTTGTAGTCAAACTTTTCGTCACTGAGAATGCTACATCCAGCAAGAATACTTGCAATAGCGATAAATAATAAGAATTTTGAAATACTGGCTAGAAGTCTATTATTACGGCCAAGGCGGTTGTTCACGCGAATTCCCTCTGATATTATTTTTTAACAGGCCACATATTAGGGTAATCCTATGAACTATTCCAGAAGAAGGGTACTACTCGCAGCGAGTACACTATTAGCTACCTATCCATTCAAAGTTCTATTGGCAGAGGGTATTTTAACCCGCCAGAGTGAAAACAGTAATTTTCACTACATTTATGACGACCCTGCCTATAAAGCCGAGTTCAAGAGCTTTCTTGCGAACGTCTTTCATCTTTATCCAGAAAATAAAATGCATGCCCTTATCGCGGAATTAACGAGCCGGAGCCATTCAGACGCCGATATTTATAAGGGGTTACAAAGTCAAGTTGGTAATATTAGTCCGTTTTTAGCCGACATGAGGTATTCATTGCCTGCTTTAGTGAAGCAGAAACAGGTTATTGCCAAACAAACCTCTCATTTATTGGGCGATATAAGTCGAATCGATGGTTATTTGGAAATTGGGTCAACAGGTCGGTATTTAGATTCGCTCGAACATGAACTTGAGATAAACGGCGAGCGGTATTTTCTGAGCGATCAAGAAGCATCTTATTCTCTCCCTGACATGATGGATCGAGGCCAGCTGACTAAAGGTGGGAATTTTATTGGTCTCAATGATTATCAGCCCAATTTTTCGAAAGCTATTCCAAATAGTTCACTAGAATTGGTGACCGTCTACATTGGCCTCCATCATTGCCCACGGAATTTAAGAGAAGAATTTATTACCTCCATTAGGGATGCGATGAGACCAGGCGCTTCTTTGATTTTACGTGATCATAATGCCCACAATGAAAAAATGTGGAAGATGATTGCTTTGGCCCATGATGTATTTAACATGGGAACCAATGAAAGCTGGGATTATAATAACAGAGAGCTTAGGTTATTTTATTCCCTAGCCGAACTAGATGAGATGTTAGTTAAGTTCGGGTTTAAATCTGATGGCCAACAGCTTTACCAAAAGGGGGATCCAACGCTGAATGCACTAATGCATTATAAGAAGGTGTAAGGGCGCCTCTAAAAAATGACAGGGCATCCATTTTGGTTTGCGTAGCAAATAGTACTAAATAATAGGACATCCACTTTAATTTCTGTGAATAATCGAAAATTAAG
>JAHRVB010000104.1 GCA_019090895.1 Kangiellaceae bacterium | reverse complement strand
TTTTTTAATCTGCTCTCTTATACTTAATCAGGGAAAAGCTGAAATAAGAAAAATTCCGGAACGGTGTCAGCATGCGATTAGAGGCGATGTAAGCGCTGCACCCGCCGATATTTTGCACACGCTAAAACGAATTTCGACCGAGTTTTGCAATCAACAGCGATCCGAAAAACACCCGTGGCAGACAATTAAAATAACCAGTATTCAGAGGTTGGCAAATGAACAAGCGGGGTATATTAAGGCATGCCTAGCGAAAGGGTGTCCTATCTACGAAAATCGACAAGCCGTAGCAGAATACCTAAAACTTGGAAATAAGAGCAGAGCAAATATTGAAACGCAGATCATCGACCAGATGTCTCGTAATTGTTATATTTCAAAACACCTGTCAAATAGAGCCGTCGATATCGGTACTTGGGGACAGAGCATATCGGAAATCTATGTATTAAAGAAAGTCATACGAGACGCTATGTATGAAGTCAAAGGGAATATATTCACAGCTGAAATTGAGGATAGAAGTCATGGAACAGGTCCCCATTTACACCTCAACTTTAAACCTTACACTTTCGACCCAAACCGGTGCCCTAAATCTGTGCGCAACTAAACTTGGTTAGGAATTATTGGATTGTAAAACGTTTTCGCCCGAGTACTTCAATTCAGTTATTGTTCATTTTAAAACAACTATTATTAGACTTGTGATAAGAAATACATCAAGGACAAAAAAAAATGAACAATACTCAGTGGAAAAGAATCGAAGAATGCGATGCAGATAATTACATTCCGCAATCACTATCGCTACCCGCTACTGGAAAATATGTTAATCAATCAAATCAACTTTTGTCACTTGTTCCAGACAATAAACAATCAAATAAAGTCGAGAGATTACTGCGGAGATATTGTCGTCTAAGCTGTGAGTTCGTCGATGAGGTAAAAATGGAAGAAACTAACAAAAAATATCTTTGCCGTATTTTTGGATTAGATAATAATGATAAGTTGCTTTTAAGTTACCCGCTTAAAGAATGTCACAAGAAATACATAGAAAAACTAGCTCACACCAGAATCGAACTCGAGAAATTCGATTATTTCATGGAATGCGACTTATCCTTGTAAATTAAAATTTCTGTTCATTCATTATTAACTTCGTAATATAATAAAGCTAATCTGGTCGTCAATTCGAGTTTTCATGAAAAAAATCCATAAGAAATTGGGCCTTATATTATTACTTCCGTTCGTTTGTTGGACAGTTACGGGCGTTTTCTTTTTTATCAAACCCGGTTATCAGCAAGCCTATCAATCTCTAGCAATCAAAAGTTATCCCTTGGATACCGCCATTGGGATACCTGATGACTCCAGTTGGAACGAAGTACGATTAATTAATACGATTTTGGGAACGCATTTACTCGTTAGAACAGGTGATAATTGGCAACAACTTGACCCAAAGAGTCTCAGACAAAGAGCCGTACCCAATGAATCAGAAGTCCGACAATTAGTTGCCGATGCAATATCGGAAGATAAATCTCGGTATGGTGAAATAGAATTTGTATCTAATACTGAAGTTAAGACCAGCAACAATATCGAAATCAATCTGAACTGGTCGCAGCTGCAACTCAGTCAAAAAGGTCCCGATACTAATTTCATTAATCTAATGTATAAAATTCACTACCTACAATGGACAGGCATTGCAGCTTTCGATAAGTTTCTAGGAATCATCGGATTGGCACTTGTATTAATACTATCGCTGCTCGGAACTAGAATGGCATTGGTAAAAAATCCCTAGCTCCTAGCTCCTAGACGATAATATCAAAATAACTTTTTATACTGGTGACAGTAAGGTTGCTGACCATTCTTTTGGTAGTAGTCTTGATGGTAGTCCTCAGCCTTCCAGAAGGTTGCTTTCGGAAGCACTCGAGTCGCAATAGTAAGCCCCTTTCCCTCAAGAATTTTGATCAGAGATTCAGAAATCTCTTTTTCGTTGTCATCGGTATAGAATATAGCCGACAAATATTGATTACCGATATCAGGTCCTTGGCCATCATGCTGGGTAGGATCATGGATTTCAAAAAATAGTTTGGTGAGAGTTTCAAAACTCACTTGGCTAGGATCATAACTCAATGCTACGACTTCCAAATGACCTGTGGTTTTACTACAGACTTGCTCATAGGTCGGATTTTCTATTTCACCGCCCATATAACCTGATTCGACGCTTATGACACCGGGTTGCTGTTGCATCAAATGTTCCACTCCCCAGAAACACCCCCCCGCAAAATAAGCAGATTTAATGGATTGGTCAGTTTTCTTCATATCATCGCTACTCACGAATTTCATCGAAACCGAATTGACACAATGCCGAATATTTTTATCCGTTAACATCTCGCCTTCAAACACATGACCAAGGTGTCCATCACAATTTGAACACAGAATTTCAGTTCGTCGCCCGTCATCGTCCGCCTCCCGCTTAACCGAACCCGCTATCTCATCATCAAAACTCGGCCAACCACAAGTCGATTGAAATTTGTGTTGTGACAGATACAGGGGTGCATCACATTGTTTACAGATGTACATCCCACCTTCAACAAAATCTGTATATTGACCAGTAAAAGGCCTCTCGGTCCCCTTTTCCACAATTACCCTTTGTTCTTCATTGGTTAGTGTGTTGTATTGATCGCCCATCTTGACGCTCCTACCATTTTAAATTTTAAGAATACTGTCTGCGTGATTACTAAGTAATAAGGGCAAAAACTCTAATTACAATGTAGTGATTGCTTGTTTTAGCATTTCTTTCACTTGTTCTATAATTTTTTCGGTCTTTCTCGGCTTGAATCCTTTAAATCGAGGAGTATGCACATGACCCACCGGTAGTTTAGCTGACAACTTATTTCTGAGTAAAATACTTCGATAAGATATTTCATTGGATAAATACCCACCGCCGGAACCTTGTACCGACACCTTATCCTTTAACTCTAGCAGCGATTGCACTTTATAAGTCCTCTCTGTGGTAGTAATTTCATTATTATCATTTATCGCAAAGTCGCCTTTAGCGGTCTTCATTTCATCAACTGGCAGGCTGAATCGGACAAATTCAGGCCCTTCAATTGGTTTGCCATTAAGCGACGGAACGATTGGATTTTCGCTACTAGCTCCCGTATAGACATTCAAATTGTCTGGTGCTTTAGCACTGCGTCGCTTGCCCGGATAGCGTTCCAAATCGAAATCTTCTCTGCCCATACTCACAGTAATAATCATATCCACTTTTTTGTCTTTCATATAGGGTGTAAGGATCGCTTCAATCATACCTTGGTCGAAATCGGCAAACCTAACAGGGACTATGACGGTTTCTATTTCCACAGTTTGTCCATTAAATCTAATAACTTGATTATCCAATGCGCTGGCCACTGCCCCAGAAGGGTTGCTCTGATCTAAGTTTCGGTCCAGGAAGAACGGGTCGAACCCCGTCAAAATTACTTTAAGGTCAGCCTGTTGATCAAAATCAATATCTGTTTGGCCTCGAGAAGCCATCTCCAATTGCCACATCAAAGAAGATTGTTCTGTTAGAGAAAGCTTCGAAAATGAGTCTGCCTGACGAAGTTGTGAAGCCATTTGGAGTCGCGCCCAATATAACGGTCGGTCATCGAAATCATTTTTTAACTTGTAGGAATTGATAGCTATTCGCCATAGCCTTTGATTAAAACTAACAACCTTGGCTTGAATTTCATCGAACGATTTAGAATCAATGATAGCCTCAGCAAAATCTTCTACCAAGGCAGAAAATCGGGAGGCCACTTCTGGCATTTTTTCTAATGCTTTAACAACGCGTAATTCCTCTACCGTTTGTTGATCTATTTGGCCGATATTGTTTGCCGCGACAATAGCAATGGAATAACACGAAAAAGCGATCGTCACGCCTGTAAAAACAGTTGGTACCAAAAATCCTTTAGCACGATTAATGATGAGTTTTTCGATTAATTTATTAAGGTACAAAATAATACTCCTTCGATTTTTAAACGGGTTGAACAATCTCAAATGAGCTGAGCAAGATTCAATTAAGTATGATGCAACCAATGATTACATACAATTTCCATCGCTATTTTTAACTAATTAAATATTTTCATTGATTGATTCAGAAAAATTATTTTGGGGAGGGTCAAAAATAGTGCCGAACAAATAACCGAAGAGGCAAAGACCATACACATCACCATGATTTAATACCGAACTGCTACCATAGGTGAAACGCCAGATAAAATCTGCCCTGTCGTCATGCCTGGCAACGAAACTAAACCAACCGCAAATAATGAGTTAATAGTAGGGATCAGTGAAGCTTGCACCGCAGTGTTTCTAGCTTCGTTGTAGTCTAGCCCCTTTTTCAGTTCCGAAGTCACCCGCTCTGCAGCAAGACTCACACTGTTCATGCCATTAGCAAAAACCATCCCCACCAGCGGAATTATAAACTGGGGTAAAAACCAAGGTTTCAAATTCAAAACCAACTGACTCATAATCAGTAAAGTAAAGCCACCGCCAATAAGAATTGAATAGAGCGCGAATCGAAACAACGGTTTTCTCTGTTGCTTCACTGTGCCTAGAGCAATCCAACTCGAAGCGAAAACCATAATCGCCAGTAACAACAAGATGATGTACCCACTATCGGCTGAAAAAATATAACTCAAAAAATGGCCAATCAATAATAGCTGTATCAGCATTCTGGATATTGCGTAGAGACTGTTACGAGCGTTAAGTGACCACTTAAACAAAATGCTTAACGCTATTATTACGGGTATGAAAGCGAAAGATAGCTCAGACAAAGATATTGATTGGATAGACTCACTCATGGATTATTTAAGCGTTCTAGTTCTTCATCAAGAGCCTCAATAATCTCATTGTGAAACTCAGAATCCAATTTGGATTGGGCTGTTTGAATAGACTCAGCCACTTCTTTAAGATTTGACACTAACAGCGCTTTTTCAGAATTCTTCTTATCATAATAACGTGCATAAAAACCGGGTGACATATATGTGTCGTTACTATCAATCGAAACTTTTAGATCGATACCTTTAGCAATGAATCTTTCGACTATTGCATAATCATCTGAGTCAATCGCATAAAATATTGCGGGCTGTTGGTCAATCGTTAAATTGAACTGTTCCGGATTCATTGCACTTAACTCATCAATCCGACGATCATCGATAGCCGACTTTAATGCGAGTGATTCATCCATCATTTGATAAACGATCAGCCCAATATTAAACGCAACAATTAACGCGAACATTGTGAAAAAGATGCGAATTAGATACTTTTTTAGTTTAGATTTTGAAGGACTCATTTAAGTATTTTCTCATGCGTTTTTATTTGAGCAGTTTTATTTCAGTACATTTATTTCAACACATTTATTCTAACGCTTTTTGTTTCAATCCTTTTGATTCAGGTCTCTAGCATCGAGCGTTCGCAGCAATCATCACCTTTTTGTATCGGTGGACATTTAGTGGTACCGAAGGAACAAAAGACACAACAATCCCCTTTTAAGGGCTTAATTAAAATATTGCAAGCTTCACACTCGTAAAACCATTGACATGCATTAGTCGGCATTGTTTCAATTTTACTATGTCCGCATTTAGGACAGGTTATTGTTGAGTTTAATTCAATTTCCAGCAAACGCTCTCCTCCAATCTTATAAACTTACAGACCAATAGCCCTTGAACCGGCTACCATATACGCTCTTAATAGGTTGAATATTATTAGTTCACTCCATTCTTCTACGTGCGACAAACGAGAAAATCCACGATGACAAACTTTTGAGTACTGAATCTAATTCTTTATAGGACATAAATATTAATAGATTTATCGCTTAAATTATCCTTCGCAAATAGACCAAAAATACTACTCCTTTTCAATTTTAGCGCAAGTAGAATCAATCATTTCTTAGTCTTAAACAACCAACGAAAACATAGAACAATTAGCAAGATACTGGCGAATAACCAAACGCTTCCCCAAATTATCGTAGTACCACCAAACTCTTGAGCGAGCATAAATGCATCAGAACGCAAATGTGAACGGGCGATGGTATCGCTGTATATATCTAACGGTACATACAACATACTCGTTAGACCGATGATTCGGAGTAACGAATCATTGATATTCATCGAAAGAAATTTTGCCGATAACAACATAGCAATTCCCATTATGATTCCAAACAAGATAGCGAATGAATTACTACTAAATAAAAAACTGGTTATTATTAAAAGGCTACCCAAAAGAGCCATCATGAAACGATCGACATTAGTCGCGACTGCCACTGAAAAGATAGTCACCCCCCAGAGCATCGAACCTAAATAACCCGATGATAGAGTGATGAAACGATTGCCACCCGATGATATGACCTGCCCTCCAGCCTGAGCGGCCATTTCAAAACTTATGATTTTCCCACCAGTTAGTAAAGTGGCGATAGCATGAGATGATTCGTGGAAGAAAACGACTAGAATTTTTAATGGGTAAAGGACAATGGAGTTCCAAAGAAAGAAAATCGCTATGATGCTCAAAAGAGTAATAGCGATATCCGTCGTCCGTTTTGACTTAAACATAGGGACAGTAAATCATTCCGATATTAAATATTTTCACTGTCAAAGTTCTTAAACGAACTAAAAAACATACCGGCACCACCGGCCATCAACACGATTAATACTAAAATATCAAAACCTGTCATTGGCATTATTGTCATTCTGATATTAACGATCACTCCGGCAATCAAAGCTATTACACTTAAACCGCTAAGTAGCCAGCCGAATATATTCTTACTGTTCCAAAAGACCATAAAGACACCAATAAAAAATGGAATAAGAATCATGCCGCCGGTGACTCCAAATCCACCACTTCCCATGTTGTATAGATGAGTCCCCATCCCAAAACCACGCGAAAAAGCGCCAGTTGTGACTAGCACCTTGCTAAGAAACAAGTAACCTCCAGTACACATCAACGCAAGGCCAATTAGATAGCGGCCAATACCACCTTTTGAACCGCCAGCGCCTTGAGGTTTATTCATCTTATTGCTCCCATAATTCTTAGATTGCTAGTTGCTAGTTGCTAGTTGCTAGTTGCTAGTTGCTAATGATATTTTTCTATAACAAATGCAAAACAACCAATGCTTAAGACAACGATTATCTCTGGTCAATATTTCACTTATCGTACAATTGCGACTAGAGAGCCGCTACTTTATCACAATTAGAAAGGAGGTTTTTATCACACTGCTTCCCGAGCCTTCAATTTTTGAACTATAAACTCTATAAGTTAGTCAACCGGCTCCATTGCGATAGGTAGCTGACTAAAGTTCATCATCGGGTTTTCTTTCATCAGCCGCTTCTTAACATCGATTTCAATTTTATTATCGTCATCGGTTTCAAAGCGGTAGGACCTCTTTTTGCTAGGAATCTCGATGAAAGCTTCACTTTCAAATTCAAAAGACAGCGCGTCCATCGAAGGTACTAACCAGGACGCTGCGCCAGCCATTTTCTCGATAAATCGATTGGAATCATTCAGCAATACAAATAAATCTCTATAGGCAACTTGCTTTTCCGTCGGAGGGTTAATCCCTGTCGTAATTGAGAGACTGACCATGTCTTCTGGTTGATTAATGTTCAACTTAGTTTTTTCTGCTCGCTCGGCTGTTAATACCGGCAGAATCACAACTCCATCTTGCTGCACGAGTATATCCGTCTTTTGTTCGTTATCGTCACTTAGCCACAGCTTGATGTCTTCAATCTTTAAAGTTTCATTGGTCGGTTTAACTGTCGCATTTAAATAAATGTACTTCGATTCGGCTTCATTCATGACCAAAGATAAAATTGAGTTGATTTTAGTGTATTCGATTGACTTGTTATTATCAGCCGCCATGAGAGTGGTGCTCAATAAACAAAGAACGAGAAGTAGTTTTTTCATTCAATGGATCCTTTGAAGGTTTATTAGGTACAGTCTGTTTGGAATAAGTATTTTCAAGCGAATCTAGGACAATCGGATTTGAAATAAGTTGCAAGGTGAATTTCGCTGACACTATATAGAAATATGCCAGTAACCCTAAAGTGACCGGATATCAATAAGTAAGTTCTCTAAATCCCAGCGAGTAGTAATTAATTCCATAACAATGAGATTATCGTATGCGGAAAACAACTATTCTCGAAGAACTACTAAAATAAACAATATTAGTACCTTCAATTATCGATAGTGAGAATCTAATACTGTTTTTTGGGTTTACTCTATCGATAGCTCATATCAAGTGCTTTAGCCACACCTTCACTATAGCTTGGGTATAGAGTTCCTAGTCACGCTGAGACTTTTCCAAATTGATTCGCCGTTAGAACATTAATGGGAGCGCGATTTGACTCTGTCACAATATACAACGGTGATAATTAGATTTTGAAGATAAAACCAATAGAACTTCATTAGGTTTCTTGCTCTCACATTAGGTAAATTTTCTGTTTTTAGATTTGAACGCTCTGCATATCATCTTGCTTGGTTAGCTCCTATAAAACGAATAACCAAATAAGAGATAAGTGTAACAAGCTACAAATCTATATTACTCACAGCAATGCTAAATATTGGAGTTGGAAAGATGGGAAATATACGGAGATTTAAGCAGAACTATACGATTTACTTGAGCTTCCTGTTGTTATTAATAGTTGGTTGCGATTGGTTTGATGGAAACGGAGGTGATTCTGAATCGAGTTCACGCCTAGTTTCTCTCAGTGTATCCGAAGGAGAGTTATCACCGAGTTTTTCGCCGACTATCAATCAATACACCGTCGAAGTCGTCGATGAGACTGAATCAATCAGTATTAGTGCGACTGCTGAAGATAGCGATGCGAGTATCCAAATTAATGGATCAGTTACATCGTCCGGCGTTTTGAGTGAGCCGATTCAACTTGCAACCGGTAGTAACGCCATTGCGATAGTAACGACTGCAGAAAATGGTGATTCTAACCAAGTCAATATCACGGTTGTCAGGGCTGAACCATTAAGTTCGAGCGATAATGCTGACTTGACTGCTTTACTTGTTTCAACGGGTGATTTACAACCGACGTTTACCCCTTTAACAACTAGTTATAATGTCTCAGTCAACAACGAGACAGAAATACTCACAGTCACTCCAACAAGCGAGGATACTAATGCAATCACAAGGGTGAATGGAACGCTGGTAACATCTGGTTCAGAAAGCCAGGCGATTGATCTGATTATCGGGGCTAATGTGATTAACGTATTAGTTACTGCTGAAGATGGGGAAACTGAAAAAAATTACATCATTAGCGTGAGTCGCGCTGTCGCTGTCAGTGATAACGCAGCTCTTAGTTTGTTAACCGCGTCTGCTGGAGAACTGCTTCCCGAATTTAGTCAATCCATACTTGACTACAGTATGTCGGTGACTAATGACGTTGCTTCAACCAACGTGACTGCGACAAGTGATGATCAAAATGCCACCATTACCGTCAACGGTGCCTCAGTCGATTCGGCAACAGCGAGTGGCCTGATTGATTTAGCGGTCGGAGAAACCATTATTGAGATAGTTGTGTTAGCCGCAGATACTATCAATAGCAATACATACACTCTAACCATTACCAGAGATGTTGCGGTTAGTAATAACGCCGATTTGTCGCAACTAACTCTATCATCGGGCTCGCTCACACCAAGTTTCAATTCTAGTACGCTGACTTATAGTTCAGCGGTCGATTTCGCCACAGAATCAATGATCCTGACGCCAACATTGGCAGATAGCAATGCGACCATGACAATCAATGAAATTGCTGCAACTTCGGGCGTTCCAAGCGCCGCTATCGATCTAGTTGAAGGAGACAACGCTATCAGCATAGAGGTTATTGCTGAAAACGGCACTGAAATAAAAACGTATAGCGTCACAGTCACTCGACAAGCAGCAATTAGTTTTGCTCAGCAAGCCTACCTTAAAGCTTCCGATGTCGATGCAAACGATCAATTTGGATACGGAGTTTCTTTAAGCGGCGACACTTTAGCCGTGGCAGCTAATCAAGAGCAAAGCGATGCCACCGGAATTGATGGCGACGATTCAAATAATGATGGGGGTGGTTCTGGCGCCGTTTATATCTTTACTGTTACCAACGACGTTTGGACTCAGCAGGCTTATATAAAATCATCCAATAGTGATGGTGATAGTTTTGGTTCCAGTGTGGCATTAGATGGAGATACTCTGGTCGTTGGTGCAATTTATGAAGACAGCGATGCAACTGGTGTAAATGGTAATCAGTTCAATGACAATGCTTTCGCTTCCGGAGCAGCTTATGTATTTACTCGAACCGATGACACTTGGACTCAACAAGCCTATCTCAAAGCATCAAATACTGAGAGTAGTGACCTGTTTGGAAATGAAGTGGCAGTCGATGGAGATACCATAGTAATTGGTGCAAAAAATGAGTCAAGTAACGCCGTTGGTATCAATGGTGATGAAAGTAATAATGATGCAGAGTTGTCCGGTGCTGTCTATGTTTTTACCCGAACGGCAGCAGTATGGTCACAACAAGCTTATATCAAAGCTTCTAATACAGATGCTCGAGATGGATTTGGAGATAGTTTTTCCATTTCAGGTAATACCCTAGCCGTTGGAGCATGGGGGGAAGATAGTGGTGCCGTAGGCATCGGCGGCGAAGATTCGGATAATGGAGTGAGCTCTTCTGGCGCAGTTTATATTTTTACGCGAGACTCATCTATTTGGACACAGCAAGAATATATCAAGGCATCCGATTTCAGCGGTCTTTTTGGACTTAGTGTTGCCTTAGAGGGAAATACCTTGGCGGTGGGTGCGGCTAATGAAAGTATGACCGGTGGCACATTATCTGGTGCTGCCTATGTATTTACCAGAGAAAATAACATCTGGTCTCAACAGGCCTTCCTAAAAGCATCGAATAAAGACTTTGAAGACCAGTTTGGCTACAGTGTCGCGCTATTTGGTGATAGCTTAGTGGTTGGAGCGCGGTTTGAAGACAGTGATGCTGTGGGGATCAATGGTGACGATACAAATAAAAATGCCCCTAGAGCAGGTGCCGCATATGTATTTTCTAGAAGCAATAATATTTGGTCGCAGCAAGTTTATGTGAAAGCGTCAAATACAGATGCCTTAGATAGTTTTGGAGGGAACGTTACGATGCACGGTAATACTATTGTAATTGGTTCCTATTTGGAAAGCAGCAGTGCCGATGGCGTTAACGGTGACCAAGGGGATAATAGTGCTACAGCTTCGGGAGCGGTTTACGTTTTTGATACCGATTCCAATTAGTCCAACCGTTTGATAAGAGACTACAAATAAATCTCTTAAAAATGAATTGTTTTTGTAACGCCAGTCAGTTTAGTGCCTGGCGTTTGTTTTCCTCAAGAATAGGGGCCCCAGTTTAACGGATTGCGTGTGTAAACCTCATAGAGTCGTAGTCCTCATAGGGTCGTATCTTGCAGCGTGAATTTTGAATTTGCCGTTAAAGGTAGCCGCTACAAATGTTTGAGACCTATATGGGCAATATCTTACATACTTTCAAGAATTTTCATTTTCAGCGCCTAATGATATGCTTTTATTTATTCTCCTGTGCAGCGTCTAAAAAGTGAGTGTTTTTATTATTTTAAAACACTCAGAGTCAGCTCGTTCACCGTGCATGAATTAGTTTTGATAAACTTTCTTCTTTGCATTACAGCGAGACTCAAAATGATATACCTTTCAGTATATTTTAATTCTTGATGTGGAGCGATTGGGGATACTCTTGGGTGAGATGCACGACGAAAAAACCGTCCCTACAAAGCTACAGATCAATCTATGAGTCAGTATCCGTGACTGTCAAAGGATTCATAACTTTCATTACCCTTTGGATTTGCACCATTTAAGCAGGGTGCTCTGCCTCTTCTCAAAAACTACATCACATCGAAAGCATCTTCCCATCGGCCATTTTTGGGGCCTACTAATATTACTTCTACTAGGCGGGCAGTTGTTGCTGCTCTTTGGCTGTCAGAGTTTGTTAACTTCACTTTTGTTGCAATATTGTTAGTGTTTACGCGCCATTTGTTATTTGTCCATTGAGCATTAGATGTGATTTTCATGTTTTTGATTGTCCATCCTGATTTTAATTTTTTACCCCAAAACAAATTAAAATGTGCATAAGTATTTGCTGTTTTCGTTACTCCTGGAAGATAAGTGTGAGTACATTGATAAAGTAACATATTAACTCCACCAACTAGTTGCGCTTGAGTACGGTCCTGATAACTACATCTGCCATTATTTTCTATTCGAAACGATGGCCCCTTTTCTCCGACACCATTGAGTGCTCCGTTCGATTCATTGGGGTAGAACTTAAATCCATTTCTTTTTGCTTCTGACCATGCCTGTATACCATTGACTTTAAACTCTTTGGTTTGTGGGGTTACGGTTTGTCTCTTTTTGCTTTTATTGTAAGTCTTCTTTGTAAATTGAGTCTTTGGTGATGATTTATTGGTAGCGTTTATTTCAACTGTAGCGATTAAAAAACTAGTAGTTATGAAACCAACGATAATTAATTTTAGCTTGCTCATTATTTTCTCCTCGATTATAAATAAAATATCATTAGGCCAGCAAATTTGAGTTGTCTATCTTCAATATAAAAAGACTGCTGATATCAAAATCACCTAACACAAATTGAGAGGCTAAGATTAAAGACAAATGATTATCGCTGCTTGAATTAACTTTGAATTAGTTTGAAAGAGCTTGAAGGTCTTATAAAACAAGGAGTTAGCTATTTTTAAAGAACGGTTTAGAATTGTTGCTTATTTTTTGTAAAAGTAGCAATAAAGCAAAATAGACCACAGAAAAAACAACTGCCGTTTTCTATGGGTATGTTAAATATCAAGACATTAAGAAACTGCTAATTGAGCTCATCAAAACTCAAATCAAACTTTGCTAGCACTTGCTTTAATCGATGAGAATCATTTGTCGATTTCTTACTTAGCCTAGAAACACCAAAGAGCTTTCTCCCGGCATCAGCCATAGATTTCGAGTCTTTACACACCTGACTCACGCCCATTAGTAAGTATTGGTCAAATAGATCCAGTTGGTTCGCTCCCTCTTCCCCTACCAATTTAATCGCTATATTTCTTGGGTCATTGACACTTTGCAGCCCATTATTCCAACACTCTTTTAGCCGGACAATTTCATCGTCAACAATATCTTCTGATATTCGTCCACCTTCAGACAAGGTTGCCATTCTAGTCACACTAGAATTAAGGTCTCGGAAGTTTGCCTTCCATGATGCCGCAGAAGAAGTCGCAAACTTCATATACTTTGCTCTCGCTCCCTTGTTAAAGCTCACCAATTGACCTACTTTTTTTGCGAACTTATTGAGCTCGAAATCAAGATTGGGCTCGAAATCTTCGATACGTTCTTTGAGCGAAGGTAATTGATAACTCCATAGGTTAATTCTGGCTAGCAAGTCTTCCCTGAATTTTCCCTCTGCGACTATTTTGTTCATATTGTTATTGGTACCAGCGATCAACTGAAAATCACTTTCGATTTCCTTATCAGCACCAAGTGGTAAATAGCTTTTTTCTTCTAGCGCCCTGAGTAACATCGCCTGTTCGTCCAAACCAAGTTCAGCGATTTCATCCAGAAATAATAATCCACCATCGGCTTCTTTGAGCAATCCTTTGCGCGCCTCCGCAGCACCAGTAAAAGCCCCTTTACTATGACCGAACAATGCTGACATCGCCTTGTCTCCTAATAGCGTTGCACAGTTTACTACCACGAATTTACCGGTTATTTGACCACGCTGTTGTTTGAGTTCAAAGATTCGTTTTACCAGTTGAGTCTTACCTGCACCAGTTGCGCCAGTGATCAACATCGGTTCTTTTGAAAGTAGTGAAACCTTTTCTAGCTGCTCAATCATTTTATTGAACTTAAGATTACGAGTTTCAATACCTGACTTCAAATAATCAACACCGCTCACTCGCTCTTGATTAAAACGAGAAGCTATTTGGTCATAACAAGACAGATCTAAATCAATAATCTGATATCGACCAACCGTTGGGTTGGTTTTATTACCTGGCGAAGTCTGAAACAGTTTACCGGGTAAGAAGTTCGTCTCAGTTAGTAAGTACAAACATATTTGAGCAACATGTGTTCCCGTGGTGATATGGATTAAGTAATCTTCTTCATCAGGTTTGAATTGGTAGCTTTGACTAAAATCGAACAGTTGGCTATATACCGATTCGAAATCCCACGGATCTGAAAAGTCCACTTGATGAAATAGGACTTCAGTTTCAGGAGAAACGGTTTCTATGTCTTGCTTGACTTGTTCAGCTAGTCGCTTAAAGCCTTCTTCATGCAATAACACCAAAGTATCAACAATCATGTCTTCTTGCTGGCAAAGCGCTATATTTGGCCGCCATTTATCCCAACGTTTAGCATTTTTGCCTCTTCTATCGAGATTTGTGCCCAATATACTGACGACTGTTGTTTTCTTAGATTCGCTAGACACCATATCTATATTCATATTTAAGTATTTATTTTGATAGATTATCTCACTTAAACAAGAAACTGTCAATTCACCAATCTTATGCTAAAAATTAATTTATTGATAAAATACAAGAAGTTAAAGATTATATTTGAGTATTATCAAAAACTGGCACGACACTCGCTATAGCGTAATATGTAAATTGAGATAAAAAGAACAATAGGAAAAACAAATGAAAAGCAGAGCTGAAACTACCAACTATGAAGTAATGGAATCAGAAGGCGTTCCGATTAAGTCTTGGACTAAAGGTGTTCCTTTTGAAGAGCAGGCGAGACAACAGCTAAAAAATATCGCATCACTGCCTTTTATTCATAAATGGGTTGCAGCTATGCCCGATGTGCATTTAGGAAAAGGCGCAACCATTGGAAGCGTTGTTCCTACTTTAGGCGCAGTAATTCCAGCAGCCGTTGGAGTTGATATTGGATGCGGAATGATGGCGGTTAAGACTAATATGAATGCGAGTCAATTACCTGATAATTTATTTGCGATGAGAACGGCTATTGAAGCGGCAGTACCTCACGGACGTTCAGCTAGAGCAAGAAAAGGAAGAGATAAAGGTGCCTGGAATAATCTGCCAACGGATGTAGTTAATGCATGGACTAATTTATCAACAGATTTTGAGCGACTATGCGATAAGCATACGGTTTTGAAGAAAACCAACAATGTGGCTCACTTAGGTACATTAGGAACAGGTAATCATTTCATTGAAATTTGTTTAGATGAAGCCGATCAGGTTTGGTTTATGTTGCATAGCGGGTCACGTGGAGTAGGAAACAGAATTGGAACTCACTTTATCGAACAGGCTAAGAAAGATATGCAACGATGGCATATCAATTTACCCGATAGAGATTTGGCTTACTTGCCAGAAGGAAGTGATCATTTTAATGATTATGTTGATGCAGTTGAATGGGCTCAGAATTTCGCTAGAACAAACCGTGAAGTGATGATGCAAAGAGTGATTGGTGCGGTTAAATCGAGCTTATCCTTTGATTTTGAAGCGAGCGTTGAAGCAGTGAACTGTCACCATAACTATATTTCACGCGAGCATCATTTTGGAAAGAATGTAATCGTAACACGCAAAGGAGCGGTGAGAGCCAGGGAAGGTGAAATGGGAATCATACCAGGAAGTATGGGCGCGCGGTCATTCATTGTTAGAGGGCTTGGAAATGAAGATAGTTTTTGTAGTTGTAGCCATGGCGCAGGACGTGTGATGTCAAGAACACAAGCTAAGAAAGTGGTTTCTATGGAAGCGCATTTACAGGCAACGAAAGATGTTGAATGTAGAAAGGACAAGGATGTTATCGATGAGACGCCTTCGGCTTATAAGAATATTGATAAGGTAATGGAAGCACAAAGTGATTTGGTAGAAGTTGTTCATACTTTGAAGCAGGTTATATGTGTGAAGGGGTAGTCTAAATCAGTTTTTTCAAGCTGTTTTAGACGGGCTTTAAACTCTAGGGCGTTTCGCACCGCTGCGCTGATGTGCGAGATACTTTTGACCAAATCCTCAAAAGTATCCAAAAAGGCTTTTACGTTTAAACGAATTAGCACTGAATACTTTGAAAGTTACTAGCTAATTTCACCACCGGAGCTTTTGATAGCGAATTCAAAGGAAGGAGAGAACTCGCGGCGCTCAAACATACTCCTTCTAAACTTTGAATTCATGAGTTTCATTGCATCGTTCGTAGGCACTATAAAAACAGGAGCTAGGAGCTAGGAAATAATACCAATCTGCCTAGTGCCTGTGAACGGTAATGTGAAATGAATGAAACAAAGGATAAGAAGAGGAATGTCTGAGCGTAGCGAGTTTTTCTCTTCCCTTTGATTCGCTCACAACGAAGTAAGACAGTGGAAATATTAGATGAACGAGCGACAAGCAAATAACTAGTTCGCTGAAACGAGGGCCTTTTTGCATTCTTTTTTGGCTCTAGAAAAAAGAATGTCGCAGTTAGAGCGCAGCGCTGCGAAACCAGCGCCTAAACAAGAAATTGAATTTATGAGATTGAAATGAAAAAAGAACAAATCACCATTGACGGCAGCCAAGGCGAAGGCGGCGGACAAATCCTCCGCACTTCCCTCTCTCTATCAATGTGCTTAAAACAACCCATTCGAATCAATAACATTCGAGCTGGTAGAAAAAAACCAGGCCTCCTCCGGCAGCACTTAACGTGTGTCAGAGCGGCTCAGGAAATCTGCAATGCAACGGTTAAAGGGGACGAACTGTGTTCTAACTTTATCGAGTTTACTCCTGGAGAAATTAATGGAGGTGAGTACCGTTTTGCTATTGGAACAGCAGGAAGTACTAGCTTGGTATTCCAAACTATCCTGCCTGCGCTGTTGCAAGCGGCCAGTAAGTCAACTGTTAGTTTTGAAGGCGGCACTCATAATATGCAAGCACCGAGTTACGAGTTTATAACCAAGAGCTTTTTAAAAGCTTTAGAAAAAATAGGTCCAAAGGTTGATTGTAAACTAGAACGATATGGATTTTACCCCAATGGTGGAGGCCAGTGGACAGCTGAAATTAATCCGATTAAGGAAACTAAGCGATTAAAACTTTTAGATAGAGGTGATCTAGTGGCAAGGAACGCCACAACCATTATTTCAAAAATCCCATTACATGTGAGTCAAAGGGAATTAAAAAAAGTTGCGCAGAAGTTGAACTGGACTGCTAACGAGTTATTCGAAAATGAAGTTGATTCAATTGGGCCGGGAAATTTGATATCACTTAAGTTAGTTTATGAAAATACGGTTGAGCTATTTGATGAAGTTGCACAAAGAGGTTTAACCGCGGAAAGAGTTGCAGGAAAAGCGGTAAGCAGTTTGAAGCGCTATATGAACTCTAAAGCTGTTGTCGGAGAACATTTGGCCGACCAATTGTTACTTCCTATGGCTCTAAATGCTGGAGGAAGCTATATCACTCACGCTGTTAGTGAACATGTAAGAACGAATGCTAACGTTATTAATCAGTTTATTGATGATGCAATAAGCATTACCGAAATTGATAATGACACGGTGAAGATTGTTGTTAATGGTATTAATAACTAGAACATTCATCGTGCTGATTTATAAAGACAAGAACATAAAAAAGGAGTAAGACTCAAAGTCACCCTATCTTAATATAGGTAAAAGACGGCGAGTCCGCTCATTAAAGAATACGAAGAGTTAGAAACAAAGTTCTGATTCTTCCAAAAGAGTTTAGGAAATAATGACAAGTTTAACGGTTCTGGTTCCCGACTGTAATATTTCGGATCAGTCTGGCACAGCGGTATTACCTAACTGTGTACCAAGTTTGCTTATTAGTTCTAGACACCAAACTACTTTGTAGCTCAATTGGTAGAGCAGTAGAAATTGATTCTATTGGTAGTCGGTTCGATTCCGACCTAAGTAACC
>JAHRVB010000103.1 GCA_019090895.1 Kangiellaceae bacterium | reverse complement strand
CTGAAGATTTAGTCGGCAAGTTAACGGTCATGGTAGCAAACCTCGCACCAAGAAAAATGCGTTTTGGAATGTCTGAGGGCATGGTTTTGGCAGCTGGTCCTGGTGGCAAAGATCTCTGGATACTTAATCCAGATGACGGCGCACAGCCTGGAATGCGCGTTAAGTAAATTGTAAGTGGTTAAATAAGGAACAAACTCAATGCAAACCTTCGAATTATACGGTACCGGTTGGTTAGTCTATATTGGACTAGGTATTTGTTTGCTTGCTCTGGTGAGCTTTAAAATACAGAAACTATCGTGGAATGTTAAGTTTGCAATTATTAGTCTATTGGCGGTCGGTGCGTTTACACCTGATATGGTCGCAAATGCGCAGACTTACGCTCCGTTAGTTATTAGTGCATTGCTAAAGGCTGAAACCGAAGGTAGTGAGGCACTTATTAACGGCCTAATTAAACTCGTCATTATTTGGGGAATTATTTTGTCCTCAGCTCTAGCTATCCGACACTTTTGGCTAGCTAGAAATCGTACGGAGCCAGCATAACACAACCATTATTATGAGTAATATATTCCTACTTTTGATCAGCACGGTACTCGTCAACAATTTCGTACTGGCAAAGTTTCTTGGACTATGTCCCTTCATGGGCGTGTCCAGTCGAGTAGAAACAGCAACCGGAATGGCTGCAGCAACCACTTTTGTTCTAACAATGGCGTCGGTAACCAGTTACCTCATCAATCATTTTATTCTCGAACCTTTTAATCTTGAATACTTGCAGATTCTTTCTTTTATTTTGGCTATCGCAGTGGTGGTACAATTTACTGAGATGGTCATTCAAAAAACCAGCCCTATGCTGTATCGTTTACTTGGAATTTTCCTGCCGTTAATTACCACCAATTGCGCAGTTCTTGGCGTTGCATTACTCAATGTTAATAGAGCGCATAATTTCATCGAATCAATCGTTTATGGATTTGGCGCTGCGGTTGGATTCTCTTTAGTTCTAATATTGTTTGCCGCTATCAGAGAACGAATTGCTGTCGCGGATGTTCCAGTGCCATTTCAAGGCGCTGCCATTAGTTTAATAACTGCCGGTCTAATGTCTCTCGCATTTATGGGTTTTACTGGATTGGTAAAACTGTAAAATGGAAATCATAATTGCAACTTTAATTATCACTCTATTGGCCATAATATTCGGGGCCTTACTTGGGTTTGCATCGGTAAAATTTCGAGTTGAAGGTAATCCTATAATAGAACAGATCAATGAGCTACTACCTCAGACTCAATGTGGACAGTGTGGGCATCCCGGTTGTAAACCTTATGCAGAAGCGATTGCCAACGGAGAGGCAATCAATCGATGCCCGCCCGGTGGAGAAGCCGGAATAAAAGCGCTTGCCGAATTACTTGATGTTAAAGTGATAGAGCTAGACGACACATGTGGAGAAGAGTCCAAACCACGTGTTGCCGTCATCCGAGAAGAGGAATGTATCGGTTGCACTAAATGCATTCAAGCTTGCCCTGTGGATGCTATAGTAGGTGCAGCAAAATCGATGCACACAGTTATAACAGACGAATGTACTGGATGTGATTTATGTGTTCCTCCTTGTCCGGTCGACTGTATTGATATGCCTTACGCTGAACAGACAGTTGATAATTGGCGAACTCCTGCCCCTCAAATAAAACCTCATTCATTCGAAAAATATTCTGAAACAAGAATTAATTTAAAACAAGTCGGTTAAGGAGTGATGATGCCGGCTAACAATAATAAAATAACAGCAAAAACAATCCAATTAACTATGGCGAAATTTACAATTCCCGGAGGAATAAATCCACAGGAAAAGAAAACGCTCTCAAACAACAAAGCAATAAAACGTTTACTCCCTTCGAATCACATTATTCTACCAATGATTGAAAAAGAAACACCGTTAGATAATATTCTTAGGGTTGGTTCTCAAATTAGAAAAGGTCAGATCCTTCGCTGGCCAGAGATTGAAATAACTGATGACATAACTCATTCAAGCTGCAACGCTAAAATTTCAAGTTTGAATAAATTCGATCTTGGCCATCCATCTGAGTTATTGGTCGATGCCATAAAAATAGCAAGAGTCGCTGATGAACCTTCTTCAATATCGAATGATGCCAGAGATGAAGCCAGCAATGAAGGTATACGATTAGACAAACTTGATTGGACCATTACCAGTTCTCAATTACTACTTGAGAGAATACACCAAGCCGGAATCGTCGGCCTCGGTGGAGCGGCCTTTCCGACTCACATAAAGTTGTCGACACAGTCAAAAAAAATAAATACTCTCATTGTTAACGCGATGGAATGTGAACCGTACATTACTTGTGATGATAGAATGCTTCGCGAATTTTCAGACAAAGTTTTACTAGGTTCACTCATAGCGGCAAAGATCCTAGGTGTTGATAATATCAAGTTCGGTATTGAAGACAATAAGCCAGAAGCTGCACAAGCATTGCTTGCGAGTGTTAACCAATGTTTGTCTGAGAGTATCCAACAGTTAGCACCAAAATATCTGGATAACATTCCGAAACTTGAGATTATTGTCGCGAAAACAAAATACCCCAGCGGCGGTGAAAAACAAATCATTCAACTGTTAACTGGCAAACAAGTGCCGAAAGGTGAACTTCCTTCTTCTATCGGAATAATAGTACAAAATGTAGCAACGCTATATGCTATCAATGAAGCTGTTAGTAATGGGCTAGCGATGCTCGAACGCTTGGTCACTATCACAGGCGATTTAGTAGAAAAACCTGGTAATTACTGGATCGAGTTTGGAACACCAGTCAGTCATATTATTGAGACACTAAATATCAACATTGCCGAGCACGCCTCCTTCATCTTTGGTGGCCCTATGATGGGACAAAAACTGACCAACGTCGAAATACCTACTAAAAAATCGACCAACTGTATAATCTTCGACACTCAAAATGACTCTAATGAAAACGAACAACTGCCTTGTATTCGTTGCAGTGAATG
>JAHRVB010000102.1 GCA_019090895.1 Kangiellaceae bacterium | reverse complement strand
ACGCATCACGGTGGTATTTTACCGGTGCAGAATCCGTTCGAGTCATCGTTTCAGGTAAATCCTTGATCTGCTGGAAACGAATGTTGGGTTGGGTAATTGATGGGTCGGGAAAGCCTGGTATCGACGCTTTTGCTTGCTCACGATTTTCAGGGATATTTTCGATCACGCCAAAGTCCAGAGCATTACCCACACAAGCAGACACACACGCTGGTTTTAATCCAACCTCTAATCGATCGACACACATATTGCATTTGGAGACCTGCCCTTTAACAGGATCGAGTTGCGGCGCATTATAGGGGCATACCCAAGTACAATAACCGCAGCCAAAACAGGTTTCGGGATCTTGCAATACCGCTCCGTATTCAGCATGTTTGGTATAGGCTCTAGTCGGACAACCTTTTAAACACACGGGATCATCGCAATGGTTACAGGCCATTGAAATATTCATTCTTTTGTAGTCGGGGTAACTGCCACCTTCTACATAACCTACAGAGCGAAACGCCAAATGAGCGGGGTTGTCATTCTTTTCAGAACAAGCCGCTTCACACGCATGGCAACCGATACAATTATCAGCAGTAAAGAAAAAACCATGTTGTTTGTTTCGATTGGGATTATCACCAACAACTGGATTCTCATTTATAAACATCGATCGACCTTCGGGCTGATCGGATATGTCGAGCAAGTCAATTCGCTGTCCGTATCGATTGGATTTTTTCGAAACGGGGTCACTCAATTTTGCGTAGGGTGGCTCGCTTTCGCGGCGGTCCCAAGTTGGCTTACAACCGCTCTTTGCTTCGCTCGGGTTGATAACGTAATCCGTATTTCTAGTCTCGGTTGCATCTTTATAAAGAACTGGTTCACTCATGTTCAGGCTACCCTTTTCCATTCATGCGCGGTCATCAATCTCTGCAGGTTCAAAATTCGATTCATTTGAACAATCTTTAAGTTCGGCAATTTAGTCCCCATTAGAACGCCCTTCGCTCCAGATTAATTTGTGCGGCTTCTTGTTGATCAATCGATTCGATTCTGACAGCACACTGTTTAAAGGCCGGTTGACGCGAATAAGGATCAAGCAGTCCTAAAGTGACTCGGTTCACACAATCATGATAATGAAACGGAATAAATATCATGTTACGAGGCACTCGGTGAGTACGTTGTGCCATCACTACAGCGTCGCCTCTTTTTGAAACAACGCGAACGTATTCAGACTGGCCGATACCCAGTTCATCGGCGGCGTCCGGATTAATTTCCATATAAGGCGTCGGACTAAACTTATTACAGTTGCCAATTTTTCCGGTCCGTGTTCGTGTATGAAAATGTTCCACTACTCGGCCACTGTTACACCAAAACGGATAATCGCTGGAGGGTGTTTCGTTATTATCTACAAAGTCGACAGCGATTAAATTCGCTCGACCTGATTCTGTTTGAAAAATACCATCGGTATACAGTCTAGGCTCTCCTTGCTCGTTTTCACTGCCTTCTCGGTAAGGCCATTGAATACCTTTCTGTTGCTTAATTTTTTGGTATGTCATGCCAGAAATATCGAGCATTCGATCCTTGCCTTTGGATAGTTCCTTCATTTCCTCAAACGCATCTTCCGGTTTATCGGGGAATTTGATTTTTTGGCCGTTATCAAATCGTTTTGCCATTTCATTAAAAATCCAAAAGTCAGGCTTTGAATTTGCCATAGGTTCAAGTACGTTACAGATCAAGTTTACGCGACGCTCGGTATTCGTATGACAACCTTCTTTTTCCGCCCACACCGAAGCAGGAAAATACACATGAGAATATTGATTAGTTTCTACATCGGAATAACAATCTTGCACCACTAAAAATTCTAGTTTTTGCAGCGCTTTTCTTATTCGGGGTAAATTCGGCATCGACGTCATAGGATTCGTTGCGACCAACCACAGTCCTTTTATTTCACCCGTTTCTATAGCGGGAAAAATGTCCGTTTGCGCCATGCCTCGTTTCTTTGGAAAAAACTCTGGGTCGATACCCCAGTAATCAGCTATTTCTTGTCGGTCCGCTTCTTTCTCTAAATAACGATAACCGGGTAAACCAGAACAGGATGACCATTCTCTAGTTCCCATTGCATTACACTGGCCAGTGATGGATAAACTGGTGCCGCCCGGCTTACCGATGTTTCCAGTGACTAGATTAAGATTGTTGATATTAGCGACCCCATCGGATCCATGAGTACTTTGGTTGATCCCCATTGTCCAAATGGACATGGCCGCCCCGGCTTTGGCATATAAGCGCGCTACTTGTCGAATAGTATCTTCATCAATTCCACATTCATGTTGGGCGATTTCAGGGGGAAATTTTGCGCACACACGTTTAAGCTCGTCATAACCTTGGGTGTGCTTATCGATATAGTCTCGGTCTTCTAGCTCTTCGGAAAAAATGACATGCATCATCGAATTAATTAACACACAGTCGGTACCCGGTGTGATCGGTAAATGGATATCAGCGAATTGAGCGAGCATAGTGACACGTGGGTCAACCACAATTAACGGAAAGTCTCGCTTTTCTTTGGCTTCCTTAAGGCGCCAATAAATAATGGGATGTTGCTCTGGAAGGTTTGAGCCGAATGCCATAAAGCAATCTGTATGACTAAAGTCCTCATAACAGCCAGGCGGGCCATCAGAACCGAATGAACGTTTATAACCAGACACAGCGGATGCCATGCACAGTGTGGTATTGCCATCGTAGTTATTGGTGCCTATACAGCCACGAACCAATTTACCTAAGGTATAAAATTCTTCAGTTAACAATTGCCCGGTCGAAACAACAGCAAATGAGTCTTTGCCATATTTGTTTTGAATGTCTTTAATTTTCTGGGCAGTATGATCAATCGCTTTATCCCAACCAACGGTCTCAAACTCATCATAGTGTTTGTTCCGCATCAGCGGATCGGTGCCTCTTCCTGCGGATTGAAAGAGTTCATGTTCCAACAATCCTTTAATACATAACTTACCGCGATTCACATCAGCATCGGCATGGCCTCGACTGGTTACAATTTTGTTATCTTTATCCAACCCTATCTCAATGACGCAGCCTGTAGAGCAGTAATTACAGGTTGTATATTTCCAGGTATCGACCGACTTCGAGGGTATTGTTATAGGCTTGCGTTGCTTGCGTCCGAATATCATACCTTACCTTAGAGATGCATTTTATAGAGTTCTGTAAAGTGCATACTGCAATAACTAGACCACACTGCAAAACAACTATTGATATTGGCCTGAGTGCTTTTGTCGATAAATTATTTTGTCTCATTCGCACCATAACAAGCCCCACAAAACTTTTGGGTGCGTTAGCCAGCACTTGTTTGGTGCAATTTAGTTTTGAATGTTGCCCAAGGTCATCTATAACAGCAGACATCTATTGATGAGAATCTAACGGAATAGTGTAGATACATTAGTCTTACGGCTATTTCTAAAAAACATTCAAAAAGAATATAAAGCGTAATTTTGGATTGGCATCACTCTTGCTATCACTCTAGTGAATGGTCACAGCGAGGTTCGATAGCGATACCAATTGTGAAATGTATATCGCGAGTACAAATTACAGCTAGAACTCATCGTTTCAACTCAGAGTAGTAAAGTTATGAAAAATAATCAGGACTCAAAGACTAACAAAGTAATGCGTCAAACGACTGTCAGTGCGAAAACGAATCGACCTGCTCTACCAGGAGTCGTCTACTTAGTGGGCGCTGGACCCGGCGATCCTGACTTGCTGACCGTTAAGGCTGTTCGAGTGATAAAAGACTGCGACGTTATCTTATATGACAATTTAGTGAGTCAAGAAATTCACGATTTATTTCCCGTCGGTGTAAAGAAATTCTTTGTCGGCAAATCAAATGCGAACCACAGTATTCCGCAGGGAGAACTTAACCAGCTAATGGTCACCCTTGCAAAAAAAGGACTCAATATTTGTCGAATTAAAGGGGGCGATCCTTTTATATTTGGAAGGGGCAGTGAAGAAATGTTGGTCCTTAAGAAGTGCGGTATCGAAACTCAGGTTGTTCCAGGTATTACCGCAGCATCGGGCTGCTCGAGCTACGCAGGCATCCCGTTGACTCACCGGGGTGTTTCACAAGGCTGTACTTTTATCACTGCGCACTCTGGAAAATCGAGTGCCGTAAATTGGGACAGTCTAGCTAACAGCAAGACAACGTTGGTCTTTTATATGGGACTCGCCCGCCTTAATGAAATTAGCCAATCTCTGATAGAAAATGGAATGAATCGAAATATGCCCACGGCATTAATCGAAAATGGATGCCAAGTATCTCAACGAGTGTTTACCACTGAGCTCTCACAATTAGCAGCAGTGGCCGATAGAGAAGAACTTGAATCGCCCACCTTGGTGGTGGTCGGTGAAGTGGTTAATTTTCGTCAAGATCTTGCTTGGTTTGAATCACTATCAAATGAAGAAGTTGCAGACGAATCAATGATAAGAAATAGATCGACTTCTGCCATTAAACCATTCGCCAGAGTAGCGTACTAACTCGGTATTAATTGATATCACATTATTATGACTTTCGATTCGACACTCACTTATAGGACCGCTCAAATTATCATTGAAGATAACGCGACAGAAAGTTGTGGATTCATTGAAGCGATGACTCACGATAGAGCATCCAATATTAAAGTAGTGTCATCTTACAATACACCCGCTGGAACAGAGTTTGCTATTCAATACCAAACTGTCGCCACTCAATCTGGGCAACCTCTAACTGGGCAAACTCAAATATGTGCCTGCAACAAGGTTAGCAAAGAGACAATCATTAGTTGCATCAATTCAGGTCATCATGAAATACGCGCTCTCAAAAACAAAACAAAAGCCAGCACTGGATGTGGCGGGTGCTCGTCTAAAGTCAATCAGATTCTAGAATACGAATTATCTAAACTGGGCATTAATAACGAAAATAAATCTTGCCAACATTTCAAGTTTTCGCCAGAGGAACTATCCGATATTGTTCGTGTCACGGGTATCAGTACATTCGAACAATTAGTAGCAAGCTATGGTTTCGGTAGTGGGTGTGCACATTGCCAAACGACTATTAAATCAATTTTGGCCGATGCTAGTCGACATGCGACTGAGAAAAAGAAAGGCATGCCTTGGCAAAGTGCAGACGATGCGTTTGTTACATCCTTACAAAAGGATGGCTATTACTCAATCATTCCTCGTATTCCCGGTGGCGAAATTACCTCTGATCAATTAATAGCATTGGGAGAAGTCGGTAAGGAATTTAACTTGTACACTAAAATCACCGGTGGTCAGCGGATCGATTTGTACGGTGCTAAACGTCATCAGCTTCCATCGATTTGGAAGATATTAATCGACGCCGGTTTAGAAACCGGTCACGCCAACGGAAAAGCTCTCAGAACCGTTAAATCTTGTATTGGTACTAACTGGTGCCGATTCGGGGTTCAGGATAGCACTCGCATGGCAATTCAAATTGAAAAACGCTACCGGGGCATTCGTTCATCACACAAAATAAAAATGAGTGTGTCAGGCTGTAATCGTGAATGTGCTGAAGCGAAAAGTAAGGACTTTGGCGCTATAGCAACCCCTGATGGTTGGAATCTCTATCTCGGCGGCAATGGTGGACGAACACCTCGTCACGCTGAGCTGTTTGCGACAAACTTGAACGATGATGAACTGATTTGTTATATCGATAGAATCATTGTCTTTTACATTCGAACAGCAGAACGTTCTCAACGAACCGCAGCATGGATGCAATCATTAACGGGCGGATTGAACTATCTTCAGTCAGTTGTTATCGACGACAAACTAGGCCTCGTCAGTTCATTGGACCAACAAATGATAACGATGGTTGATGACTTTCAATGTGATTGGGGGACAGTATTTTCAGATACCATCAAACTATTTGAAATTACTCAGTTAGTGTCCCCAATTAGCGCTGGTTCATCGATAATTCCTAGTAATTCAAACATTGAGACTGAGTCTGTGGAGCAATGGATTCCTGCCACTTAAGTTCAATCACAAATGATATTTACAACAATATTTAAATCAAAGTTAATCAGTAAGGAGTTACGACGTGTCATCTAGTAAGCTAAATATATTTTCATTTAGTGGAAAAAATAAAATACTTCATCTCAGTTGGATGGCTTTTTTCGTCAGCTTTTTAGTGTGGTTTAATCACGCGCCTCTATTAGGTGCAATTGCAACGTCTCTTAATCTCGATGCATCACAGATAAAAACGATACTAATCCTAAATGTTGCGCTAACGATTCCAGCGAGAGTTCTGATTGGTATGGCGACGGATCGATTTGGTCCACGATTAACTTACACTATTTTGTTAGCAACTTGTAGCATCCCGTGTTTTACCTTTGCCCTTGCCGACGACTTTACTCAAGCGGCTATGTCTCGTTTTCTTCTTGGTTTTATTGGTGCAGGGTTTGTAATAGGAATTCGACTGGTAAGCGAATGGTTCCCAGCCAACGAACTTGGAACAGCGGAAGGTATTTATGGCGGTTGGGGCAATTTTGGTTCTGCCGCTGCAGCTATGTCGTTACCCGCTTTAGCGATTGTCTTTGGTGGCGATGATGGCTGGCGTTATGCCATTGGCATGACCGGTTTAATCAGTTTATTATTCAGCGTCGTCTTCTACATAAACGTGACAGACACGCCAAAAGGGTCCACCTACTTTAAACCCAAAAGCTCGGCAGCGATGGAAGTCACCAGCGTCGGAGATTTCTTCTTGCTTATCTTAATGAAGATCCCGATGTACGCGGCATTATTTTTGCTCCTATGGAAACTCTCTCCGGCGGGTGTTGACCTATTAACAAGTAATACCGTGACGATCATTGGATTATTGTTAATCGTATTATTTGTTATCGAAATTATTTCAGCTTATAAAGTTAACAAAGCGATTTTCACACACCCCGTAGAAGAAATACACCGATACCAATTCAAACAAGTGGCGGTACTCAATATCCTGTACTTTGCAACTTTTGGCTCTGAGCTCGCAGTTATTTCAATGCTACCTCTTTTCTTCGCCGAGACTTTTGAGCTCGATATGGTGTATGCAGGATTATTAGCTTCAGCCTATGCCTTTATGAATCTCGTTTCTCGCCCCGGCGGTGGTTGGTTAAGTGATAAGTTTGGCCGTAAGAAAACGCTACTAATTCTGACTGCCGGTCTTGCGGTTGGTTACTGGTTAATGTCATTGATAGATAACCAATGGCCTATTTTTGTCGCTGTTGCCGCTGCGATGTTATGCTCCTTCTTTGTTCAAGCCGGTGAAGGTGCAGTGTTCGCGACTGTCCCTTTAATAAAACGGCGGTTGACCGGGCAAATTGCGGGAATGACTGGGGCCTACGGCAATGTTGGTGCCGTCTGTTATCTTACGTTATTATCCGTAGTGGAATACCAAACATTCTTCTTGGTCATTGCAGGAACTGCCGTGATAGGTTTTATTACCTTATTCTTTATGGCGGAACCGAAAGGAACAATAGCAGAAGTCAATCCAGACGGAACGGTGGAACTTATTGGTGTCAACTGAGATAACTGACAAATTACTAACGGCGTCTCGGCGAAAATTAAAGATTCATGCGGGGGGTTATTCCTGTGCGGGAGAAAAAGAGCGCAACGAAGATTCGTTTTTAGTCGGCTCTCCCGACAAACCGAGCCGCTCTACAAAAGGTATCGTTGGTTTAATCGCCGATGGTGTTTCTCATGCTAAACAAGCGGCGCGAGCAAGCCAGTTTTCCACTGTAGAGTTTTCTCACAACTATTACGATTCGCCAAAAACTTGGTCCACCCAAAGAATAATCTCAGACTCCCTTAATCGAATTAATAGTCAGCTATTTAACAAAAAAAATACGGAAGCATCGAGTAAACAACTTACGAATAAACCGCAATGGCTCACCACCCTCTCAGGTATTGTTTTTAAGTCGGCAACGGCTCACCTATTTCATGTGGGCGATAGCCAAATTGCGAGAATTAGGAATGGTGAGTATCAAGTATTAACCACAGCTCACAATCAATCCCTAGCGGGTGGACGAAGTATTCTAACTCGCGCGATTGGCGCTGACTCGCATCTCCAGGTCGACTATCAAAGCTTTGACCTTGAAGTTGGTGATTTCTTTATCCTAACGACAGATGGTGTGTATGAATTATTAGAGTCTGAGGATTTCGTCAACGCCTCTAAGGCGGCAGAAAATAAATTGACTCAAGCTAGCCAGTTGCTTGTCAATAAAGCATCTGAAAATGGTAGCCGAGATAATTTGAGTTGCCTGTTGATGAAAGTAACGGACATTCCTAACTTACAACCAAATGAAATTAGGAAGTTGCTACTTAAAAAAGCGATACCACCTGCCCTTAAAGAAGGCGACCGACTCGAAGGGTATCGTATTATAAGAGCACTTCACGAGAGTTCTCGTTCACACCTTTATTTGGCAGAAGAAGAATCCAGCGGCAGTTACTTTACCATTAAAGTTCCTTCGGTTAATTTCTCTGAAGATGAAATTTATCTACAAGGATTTATTAGGGAGGCATGGGTCGGTTCGCAAATTAATCACCCCGCGATAATGAAAGTCTATCCAGCGAAATCGGATTGCAAATTTTTGTATCATGTTTGTGAGTATATTCAAGGCCAAACTCTACGGCAGTGGATGTATGACCACCCTAACCCTGATTTCGATAGCGTTCGACAGATAATTACTCAGGTGGCTAGCGCATTACGGGCATTTAAGAAATTGGATATTGTCCACCGTGATATCAAACCAGAAAATATTATGATGGACCAAAACGGCCTGATCAAGTTAATCGATTATGGTACTGCATCCATAGCCGCACTGGATGAGCAAATCAACCGACTCACTGAAGACGTACCGATGGGAACGGTCAACTACATTGCGCCTGAGACACTTGCCAACTTGAGTTCCGACTATCGCAGTGATTTGTTTTCTTTGGGGATTATTACTTATGAGCTACTAACCGGTGAACGACCCTACCCTAAAAATTCTAATCAACACTACCATAAGAATAGTGATTTCTCTCAATGGCAATACCAAAGTTCACTCGACTTTCGAAGTGACATTCCGTTTTGGATGGATTTAACCCTAAGGCGCGCCGTGGAACCTAACCCTCTTAATCGTTATGAGCATTACTCTGAGTTTTTAACCGACTTATCTAAGCCCAATCTCACTACCGAACAATCCTTTAATGAAAGACCCTTTATAGAGCGTGATCCTGTACTGTTTTGGAAGCTCACCAGTGCGGTGCTAGCCATTGGATTGGTTTTGGCATTGCTTAATTGATAATTGCTAGTTTTCTAGTTGTTAGTTGCTAGTTAAAGACTAAAAACAAAGTCAAAGGATTATAGAGTCTGACATGGAAGATTATAGGGGGTAGCGGGAGATTTGTGCAGGGAACTAGGAGCTAGGAGCTAGGAAGAATAATCTAAAAGAAAACTCTTCTGCCTAGTGCCTGTGAACGGCAATGTGAAATGAATGAAGCAAAGGTTCAGAAGAGGAATGTTTGAGCATCGCGAGTTTTTCTCTTCCCTTTGATTCGCTATCAGCATATTAGAATATCGAAGTGCTGATTGAGTTTACAGCGGGTAACACTCAAGTTCGCTGAACGTTGGGCCTTTTTGCATTCTTTTTTGGCTCTTGAAAAAAGAATGTCGCATGCAAGCGATGCGATGCGAAACAAGGCTCCGACTTACTGAAAAGGATATGAATATTATTTTCACTTTGAAAGAGTCAGTTTCGAGTTAAGAGTTAAAGATTAAAATCAAATGCTGTCACTTTTAAAAATAACGTTCTTCCGCCCAGTGGCTTTCTAGCAATTAAATACCCCTATGCCAAACGAATCAGTGAAAGAGTGTTTGAGTGTAACGAGTTCTCTTTCACCGGTTGGCTCTATCAGCAAGTTAGGAACTAAATTAGGAAACATCAACTCAAAGATAACGCCATCAGCGCTAGATTCAACGTAAAATGCTTTTGGTTACTTTTATCATTTAATAAAAGTAACCCGCAGGAAAGCAAAGCGCTGCGGAATAACGTCTTACACTAAGAAATTAGTTCAAAAAAATCTCAAGTTTCTATCTCGCCGCCCCAACCCTCACAAACTCCCCCTTATCTTCCTTCTCAGAAAAAAACAAACCTAAAGCCTCCTGACACTCCTCAAACAAATGCCCTTCCGACAAAAATACCACTTGGTCCTTGTTGTCTGAGTGCTCAGTTAAGCAATTAGCCTTAATAAATTCAAAATTAAAATTACGTTCATTCAAAAAAGAAACATCTGCATCACGCCGAATTAAATCCACAAGCAGAGCATTCAGTTTTTCTGTTAAATAAACATGATCCGCTTTTTGCAAAATTTTAATGGTCTGCAAAGTCAATTGCTGATGTTCCGCTTTACCTAAATCGATAAAATTGAAACAACCTTTAGATTCAACGTATTCATCGTTAAATAACTCGTAATCGAGAGACAACTGTTGCGCAGTCGCTTGTTGCAACGATTTCTCGGCTGACCAGCCCAAGTGCTTTTCAAAGAACCCCTCCCAAAATGACCGCCGTTCGTTTAAACCAGGGAATTTTTGTTTAACTTGTGTTCGTTGCGAATTAACTCTATCAAGAAACGGTCCGATATTCTTGGGTACTAACCATTCTAATTTCTCTCTTAACATTCGAGCAAAAACGGGCCCGCTCCCGCCCGTTGATATAGCAATAGTCAAGGGTGTTCGGTCGATAATACTCGGCACGATAAATCGGCATAAATCAGGCTGGTCTACCACATTAACCAAAATATTAGATGACTCACAATCTTCGAAGACTTGCTGATTGATTGATTGCTCATCCGTCGCAGCGATGACTAACCGATTATTATTAAGGAACTTACTTTGATATTTTGAAGTGATCAACGCTAGCTTATTTTGCTCGGCCAAGAGCAAGAATTCATTATGAAATTGTGGCGAAACGATAGTCAATTTCCCGCCTGCACTCATCAGCTGTTTTGCTTTACGCAGGGCAATATTGCCTCCGCCAACCACCAAACAAGCTTGTTGAGTAATTTTCACACTGATAGGTAAGTAATTCATAGACTACTAAGCCATTGGATTATTGAGTAAAGTCGCAATATAGACGATAACCCGTTCAAAGAGAAATCATTTGAAGCTACTAGCTATCAATTCGATAGAAGGAACTCGCATTTCCATATAACACCGCCATTAATGCGTCCGGCTCCAGACAATTAACTAATCGCAGTCGATCATCATCGCTGTATCGACGCGGCGCTCTGGTCGAAGGTAAGTCGGTCCCAAACATAAGACTATAAGGATTAATACCATGAAGCTGTCTAATTGCTGATTCAACATCAAAGTCCACCCGACTAAATCCAGTAGCTTTTACCTTCACTTCTTTTTCAACCAATCGGCAAAGTGTGTTAAATCCAACTTTGCTAAGGCCCAAGTGATCGATGCTGACAGATGGTAATTGTACTAATGTTGCGAACAAATCGTCCAACATGCTGGAATCAACATATAACTCCACATGCCAATTCGCCAATTCATAGACTCGACTAGCCATGGAAGCTAGATGTTTAACGTCGGCAGAGCCACCTCGCTTAAGGTTAAATCGAACCGCGCGAACCCCTTGTTGATTAAGTTCAAGTATTTCACCATCAGTGACGGTAGCGGGTAGCTGAGTAACACCAACAAAACCATCACCAAGACCGGCTAGCGCTTGAGTCAAATAGGCCTGATCAAATCCTTGGAATGATCCCGACACTACCGCACCACCTATTAATTGATAGTCAGCCGTTTCATTTAAGTAATCTTGATCCAGATAAGGTTCCGGTAGATATCCGTTGTTTCGTATTAAAGGGTAACGATTGTCAATAATATGGAAGTGACTATCAAATAGTTTGACGGGTGAATTTGCCATGAATTCGATCCTTGTTTTTAGCTAAATCAATTGCGAATGGTACATACCGATAATAAAAAGCCCAAAGAACGATTTCCACCGTTCATTGAGCCATTATATTCAATTAAGTCACTAAAAAGAATCGCTGTGTTCAAAAACGTGAAGACTAATTAAATGAATAACTAAGCCCAGTACCGAACGAGCTCACTTCGAGATCGCCCATATCCATATACTGGAAACTGGCATTAATCCCCCAACCTGAATCCCATTTTAATTGCCAACCAGCTTCCAAGAATAAACCCACGCCATCCTCAGAAACTAAGTTGGTATTGTTACGCTCGAATTCATAATCATAGAACTGCCCACCAATTTTTCCATAGAGCGAATTTCGACGACTTAGTTGCAGTTTTCCCTTCGCAGCGAACACTAAACTGCTGTAGTAAAGCTCATTGGCATCTAAGTTAAAGATAGGCTTACTGTCACTTAGACATTCCCAACGATTATCTTCTATTTCATTGCATTTCCAATCGTCTAAGTCGGCGCCACCGATAGCACCAACTTCCCAAGCAATGGAATCATTAAATTGATAGTTGTAATAAGCGTAGAGGTGAGAAACTCCATCCCCATCCGCGGAAGACCCTTTATATTCTGCACCACCAGCAGCAAGACTAATGCCGACTGAATGCCTAGTCAGCGGCTGTTTTTCAGATTGGTTACCCATTGCATTTGAAGACAGACTGACCATTCCTATGGAGAGCGCGACAAGCATGTTTATAACTTTCATTTCCTTTTTCCTAATTGATTTGTAAAAGACGGGCATATTATATTTCGTCTCTCACCATCAATCCGTTGCAGTTGTGTCTGCAATTTGTACCGAAAAGTGTAGGAATTTGTAGTAAATACTACCAAGTGTAAATTTGATGTCGCGGTATGAATAAAATAAAAATTAGGCCCTTGTTGAATGCAAGGGCTGGGGCTAGATTGCTAAGAGCAAAAGTTGCGAGTTACGAGTTGCGAGTTACGAGTTGCGAGTTGCGAGTTTTGGATCGCCCCTAAAAAAGTAGACACCTTATTTTAAGAAGAGGTAAGGTGAAATGAAAGTGAAAACAAAGCGACAACATTCAATGGCTTTT
>JAHRVB010000101.1 GCA_019090895.1 Kangiellaceae bacterium | reverse complement strand
TTAACTTATCTTGCAAAAAACGCCAATAAAGTGGTGAGTCATGATGAGCTGTTTGCTGAAGTCTGGCCCGATACTGTTGTTACTCCCAATACCCTACAGCGCAGTATCGCACAATTAAGAAAAGCTCTAGGAGAAGACCGTCAGTACCAGTCGTACATTAAAACCCACGCCAAGAAGGGATATAGTCTGGAGGTTGAAGTTCAATGGCAGGATATAAACGATGCGGAATCGCTGGTTAAACAAGACATTTTATCGAACGTCAATGGCACGAGTGATGTAGCGACTAAAGACCCCGATATTGCAATCCCACAGATCGAAGCGGAGGATAAATCAACTTCTGGCAAAGAAAAATCTCTTAAGTCGGCCCTCAATTTTTTTGTTATGTTTGCAGGGATTATCATAATCGGATTTTTCGGTACTAAATACCTTACACCAAAACCAGCTTTAAGTTTTTCTGTAGGAGAGTTACGCGCGTTGACTGCCACGGACAATAAAGAACTCGCTGGCATTTATTCACCGGATGGTGAATACATTGTTTTTCTTCGTTATTCCAACGAATTTTGTGTGAATAACATTTGGGCAAAGCACACAAAAACTCAGCAGGAAACCAAACTGACACAAAACATGGGATCATTTGGTAGTCATAGTTTTTCTAAAGATGGAAAGAAACTAGTCTTCATTGAGACGGCAAATTGTGCTGAACCCATCACCCAGAAGAAATGCTATAAATTGATGAGTTTCGATTTTGAAAAAGCACTCAAGGAACCTCAATCGCCTAGTGTCTATATGGAATGCAAAAACTCGAGAATAACCAGACCCAAGTGGATGAATAATAGTAACATCGCATTAATGCAGGAGTTTGATAATCGTTGGAAACTAACGAGCTATTCCATCCAAGACAACAAGAGTCATGTTATCTTTGAAGTTGACGATGGTAATATTATCGACTTTGATTATTCTGTGAATGAAGATTTGATTGCATTAACGAGTGTTCATAGTGATGGCCAACACTATATCGAAATTCTCAAGCCAGATGGTCAACTCTTATCAAGCCATCAAATTAAATACCCAAAAGAAATAACCGTTCTTAGGAATCTCTATCCTAACTTTACGCCGCAAAAAGGTTTGCTGATTTTTAGTACAGGTAGACAGCTTTTCACTTTGTCTTATGAAGGTAAAGTAACCAACATCAGTTTACCGCTAGACGAATCGATGGGAACGCCAACTTTTCATCCCGACGGCCAACGTGCATTGGTGATTAAAGGCCATTATGATAGCGATATAGTCAGATTACCTCGTTCACAATTTTCGTCGCTACAAACCGATAAGATCCTAGCTCAAGAGACACCTATCTACTCAACCATAGAGCGATCAATTGCCGGAGAAGACAACGCCATTTTTCAGCCAAATGGTGATTTGATAGCGTTTGTAACGAGTCGCTCTGGGGAAGCACAAGTTTGGACTACTGTTAGTAACGGCGTTCGGCAACTGACTAGCTTTCCTATCGACACTTATATTGCAGGAATGCAATGGGCAGCCGATGGCAATAGTATAATGGTGAATGCCAACCAAAAATTGAGTCGAATATTTTTGAACTCAACTCAGGAAGAAATACCTTTCGCCCATCCCATTGTGCAATTGTTCGATTGGAACAGCGACGATAACACCGCTGTAATATCTGCACGAATTAGGGGTATTTCCAAACTGGTATCCGTTAATCTTAACAATGCTGAATACACAATTATCAACCACAAAAAAGTCAATTGGGCGATAAAAACTGAAGACGGTCGGCTAATTTATACGGATAACATGGATCGGTTCTGGCAGCCAGGCCCCGCAGAAGATCAGTTGATCGAATCGTTAAAGAACCAAGGAAGTGACAAACGATATGTCACCAAAAACAATGTTATCTATGGTATCAATGAAGACTTTCAACTGTGGTCTTACGACCTTATCAAAGAATCCTTTGAAATCTTGGGTGATGCGCCCAACAATGTTGACGATATAACCGATGTCAATCAGACTGATTTTTTACTTTCCATCCGTATTTCTGCAAAAAAAGAAGTGGCAGAGCTTACATTGTCTGATTAGTCGTTCTGCTCTTCACCAGTGCCCGGTAGGCTGGGATAGTTTTACCAACCCAACAACAATGTTCAAATTAATCGAATAAGTATTAAAAAATATTCCATTTAAATATTTAGCAAGAGCTTTTGTTAGAGTGACTCAATACGATTAGTTATTCGTAAACGATTCCTAGCCTAAGTTTACCATCGATGTTAGGTTTCGCTACTCAACCTACTCCAAGAAGTAATACAGGTAAAAAATCCAACTAAATACCTAGACCTAAATGTTCATTTATTCCGTGAATCATGTTTTAACTGCTACTAAAACCCCTGTTGATACCATAATAGAGCCCGCTGTTTTATTGATAACATTAGATGCGTGGGGTGACTTGAAAGTGTTTTTTGCTTTTACTGCAAGTAGAGAATACCCAATATTTACACTGCCAATTGCTAGAGTTGCCGCCACCATGATTAAGCCAGTATCAAATAAAGTGACCTCATTGACTTTAATGAATGAAGGGAAAAATCCAACGTAAAATAAAATCGCTTTTGGGTTTCCTAATGTAATCAAAAGACCGGTTAAAAAATTAGAGGCTAAGGAAGGATCTTTTGAAGCTTCTATGTCAATAGAACTAACTTTTGTGCGCAGGATCTTATAACCAAGCCAGATTAAATAAGCCGCACTAAGGTATTTAATAATGAAGAAAGTCGTACCCATTATCTCCGCAAGCGCAGAGAGTCCAAACAACGCAAGAATAATAAGGACATAATCTCCTAATACGATACCGGCAGTCATATAACTTCCCTGTAATGTACCTGAAGAAAAAGAGCGAGCAATGACAGCAAAAACGGCTGGACCCGGAACAATGGCCAATATCAGCATAGCTCCGAATAACGCAATAAGGTTTTCAATTGACATATATTTCCCTTAAGTTTAATTATAACGGGGTCGTTTTATCAACCCAACAACAGTGCCGAAATATAAATCTATATAACCAACGATTAGATTCTGCTCAAATCCAATTCCGAATTTCCTAGTCTAGGTTAACCATCGATGTTGGGTTTCGCAACCCAACCTACTAAAACCTTATAGAACTTTCAATGTAATTAATTGAGAAATCATATCTGTTTTCTAATAACCTCGCTTTAAATTAACCTCGGATAATAACTTTTCACCGTTAATATAACGGCGTAAATTCTCTTCAACCAATACCATGACTCTTGGTCTTAATTTTTCCGAACGATAAGCAACATGCGGGGTGATAATAACCCTTGGTGTTGTCCATAAAGGATGATCTTTAGGAAGCGGTTCAGGGTCTGTGACGTCCAACCCAGCACCCGCAAGTTCGCCAGCTTTTAGCGCCGCTAATAAGTCATCAGTGACGACACTTTTGCCGCGGCCGATACTAATAAAATAGGCATTGGGCTTCATAGCTTTAAAGAATTCACTGTTGTACATGCCCAAGGTCTTTTGGGTTAATGGGGCGGTATTTACAATCACATCAGCTTGTTTTGCGAGTTCAAGTAGTTCATCAGATAAGCCTACATAACTGACATATTCAGGGCCGCTTCGGCGACTATTTCGCGTGGCGATAACTTTCATTCCTAGGCCGTGAGCACGTTTTGCTGTTTCTGTTCCTATGCCCCCCAAGCCAACGACGAGCATGGTTCTCCCTTCAATCTCCCAAATTTCGTCGGGATCGGGTGCAACGCTTTTATCCCAGTTTGAGTGCGCTTGGCTCTTACCATATAGGTCGAGCTGTCTGACGAGTGTAAACATCATGGCAATTGAATGCTCGGCGATTTCTGGTGCCGAAAGCCGCTGTGTATTGGTGACTGTTGCTCCGCTTTCTACTAGTGGGTTGGAATTAGCACAACCTTCGACACCCACTCCCATGGATTGAATCCAGCGAAGGTTGGCTGTTTCATTAACTAATGCCGGTATGCAAAAGCCAATAAATGCATCGGCATTTTTTAAAAGTTGTTTCGCTTCGTTTATCTTATTGGTTGCACTAAATTCTATACTAGGAAATTTCTTCTCGAGAGGTTTGATTCTTTCTTTCGTTCCCCAAAATACGATTTTTTGGAGTTTCGCCCATCGTGGTGATTGGTTAGACGCTGTCTTAGCTTCACGCAATTGGAAACGCTCAATTAGTGCCTTTGCTTTATCTCCAGTACCTGTTGTTTTCGCTTCGGATTGAACATTCAATGAAAGCGAACCTAATAATACAAGGAATGAAATAACGATTATTTTGTAACAATTCATAGATTTTACTCGTGGTTTTAGGGCGAAATCGGTCGTTCTGCAGAGTAGGCGACCGATCAAATTAGGTGCAGTATAACTAATTTTAACTCCAAGGATCACCTGTACCATTTTTCACCGAACAAACTCTCAAGATTCTATTGTTTCTAGTCATTACGACTCTCAATATTTTGCGGAACACAAGAAGTTGAGAGTCTTACAATTAGCTAACCATTTGATTTATAACAATTGATATTGTTGGCACGGCTGCTGCAACGGTTAGGTCGAAGCGATAATTTAGATCAGCGAGAATTGATCTGGCTATTATCACTTATCGTAAGTTGATTTCAGCGAATGCTGGCTTCGACAATATCACTTTAATTATTGACTTAACCCATACACTTAAATCATTAAATAGAGGAATAAAAAATGTTCTCAATAAAATCGTTCTTCAAAGTGGTGGAAACATTAGTGTTCGCAGCCGCCAGTCAATTCTTTCATGCAGCAAACATTGACATGAATGCTAATGACATCACATTAAATGGCTACGATACCATGGTTGATTTTAACTAAAGTAAATCGGTTAAAGGAAATGCAGAATTTTGCCCTACATTTTGCCTGGGGATTGGCTATGGCTGCTTTAGTCATTTGAGGAGCAGGCGTATTATCGGTGAATCGACTATTTTCTTTGATAGTAACAAGCCGATGGGATCTTCGTCTAGCAACTAGCAACAGGCTTTAATAAAACCAAAAGGAGTCTTTGATAATGACAACTCAATTTGTACAGAATGTTCGAACAGTCGACGTAGCAATCATTGGTACTGGTACGGCAGGAATGGTGGCGTATCGCGCAGCTAAAAAACAGACTGATAACGTGGTGGTTATTGAAGCAGCCCATTACGGCACCACTTGTGCCCGTGTGGGTTGTATGCCGAGTAAGTTACTGATTGCCGCAGCTGAAGCTGTCCACAATATAGAGTCTGCCGAACTGTTTGGCATATCGACGACCAAACCGACAATTGATGGCAAGGCCGTAATGAAACGGGTTCAACAGGAACGAGACCGATTTGTTGGGTTTGTGCTAGAGTCAATTGAAGGTTTCCCCGAGTCGGACCGAATTAAAGGTTTTGCTCGTTTTGTTGATGATCATACTTTACATGTCACGTCAGGGGACGTTGATTCAAGTTCTGAAAATCCTAAGTCTTTGGAAAGGGAGAATCAATATTTAACGGTGAAGGCGAAACGTATTGTTATTGCGACTGGATCGAGCTCGAATATTCCACCGATATTAAAATCGGCAGGTAATCGGTTGTTAACCAATGATGACATTTTCGAACTAGAAGATTTGCCGGAATCCGTTGCAGTGTTTGGTCCAGGGGTTATTGGTTTGGAGTTGGGGCAGGCATTGAGCCGGCTAGGCGTTCGAGTCAAAGTCTTTGGACGCAGTGGTTCACTCGCTATATTGCAAGATGATGAGATTCTAAACTATGCCAACAAGACCTTTAATGAAGAGTTTTATTTAGATAGTAAGGCTAAGGTCGAAGCGATTGAGAATAGGGGCGAGACCGTTGCCCTCAATTACCGTAATAAAGAAGGTGGGTTAATTAATGAGAGTTTTAGTTATGTTCTAGCGGCCACGGGTCGAACGGCAAATGTCGCTCGCCTCGGATTAGAAAATACCAGTGTCCAGTTAGATAAACGAGGTGGTCCTATTTTTGACTCATTTTCAATGCAAACTTCGGCAGAGCATATATTCATCGCAGGCGATGCGACCAGTGAGATTCCACTACTACATGAAGCGGCGGACGAAGGGCGAACCGCCGGAACGAATGCCGGACGATTTCCCGATGTGAGAGCAGGGCTTCGTCGCGCGCCTTTGTCTGTGGTATTCACGGATCCTCAAATGAGCAGCGTAGGTCTCAATCTCAAACAACTTAAACAGGAATATCCTGACTGCTATGCGGAAGGTAAGGTTAGTTTTGAGGGGCAAGGTCGATCTCGCGTCATGGGAAAAAATAAAGGATTATTGAAAGTTTATGCACAACATGGAACTGGGCAATTCTTAGGCGCTGAAATGTTTGGCCCAGCAGCGGAACACATTGGACACTTATTAGCGTGGTCGTTTCAGCAAAAGATGACGGTTAGTCAAATGCTTGATATGCCGTTCTATCACCCAGTGATTGAAGAAGGATTACGCACGGCACTCACAGAATTAAACAAACAGCTTCATATTGGCCCAACGGTCATTGGGGATTGTACTGATAGCGGACCAGGGAGCTGATGCGCATATTTTGTACTAGATATGCTAATCTTAGGAGTATGTTACACATTGTCCTGACGAGTCATTAGTAGTTTAAGGTATAGGCCGAATGAATAATGAGAGTTTATTAGACAAGCGATGGAGCTCGTGTCCTCACGAGCTCGCTGATATTCGTAAGAATGTGATGGGTATCTGTGCGCAACTTTCGTTTAATGACAAAGATTCTAATGAAATAGTACTTGCAATCGATGAAGCTTGTACCAATATAATCCGCTACGCCTATAACGACTGCCGAGATGGCGAAATATATCTGCAAGTCACCAAAGACAAAAAGCAGGTTATATTCCGATTACACGATTTCGCCAAACATGTATCCAAAGATTGCATTGAGCAAAAAGAAATAGACCCTCTTAAACCGGGCGGGTTAGGGGTGATGTTGATGCAAAAAGTAATGAACTCTGTCAAATTTGTTCATACACGCAAATGTAAGGGAAATATTTTGGAATTGAAAAAGGACTTACCTAAGGAGAACTCAAACAATGAGCTTTGATTGTTCAGACCATCTACATTACAAAGTACTGCACCTCACCGGAGAAGTCGATTTATCTAATTCGACAAAAGTACGCCGATGTTTGCTTGATATCCTCGATCGGGGCAATTCAGTGATTGTCGACTTCTCGAAGCTAACTTACATCGATTCGTCGGGTATGGCGATTCTGGTTGAAGGATTAAACACTGCGAACAAAAAGGAACTATCGTTGACTATTGCGGCAGCCGTTGGCGCACCGTTACAAGTTCTTGAACTTACTCGACTGAATCAGGTTTTTACTTTGGTCGACTCAGTGACTGACATAAAGGAATAGTATCAGTGTCTTCTCTGGATTCCGCATTAATTGAAGTCAATCAGCTTGATGCTTCTTATGGTGATCGGCAGGTTCTCAAAGATATTAACTTAACCGTTAATAAAGGAGAGATCTTAGTCATTATGGGAGGAAGCGGATCGGGAAAAAGTACGTTACTTAAGAATATGCTTGGGTTGATGAAACCTGCTGCCGGTGAAATTTTAATTAACTCAATGGACATTAACTCAGTCAACAAATCAGAGTTACTTAAGTTAAGACGGACCATGGGAGTGGCTTTCCAGGGCGGCGCATTACTCAGCTCGATGAGTGTTGGTGACAATATCAAATTGCCTTTACGCCAACATACGGATCTGGACGAAAATACAATCAGCATCATGACTAGACTGAAACTAGAGCTGATGAATCTGGCTGGGTTTGAAGATTTAATGCCTTCAGAGCTTTCAGGTGGAATGCTGAAAAGGGCAGGACTTGCTCGAGCCGTTATTATGGACCCCAAAATACTGTTCTTTGATGAACCTTCAGCGGGTCTTGATCCTGTTACCTCCGTTGAACTCGACCAATTAATTTTAGAGCTGCGTAAGGCCATGAATATGACCATCATTGTGGTGACTCATGAGCTGGAAAGCGCGTTTACTATTGCTGACCGAATCGCGGTGCTATTTGATGGAGAAGTAGTTATTACAGGCACTGTAGATGAAATAAAAAATTGTACTGACGAGCGAGTGATTAATTTGATTAATCGAAGCCCCCGAAAAGTGCAAATCGATGGTGAGAAATACCTGTCTAGATTAACTAAAGGAGCCAAATAGATGTTTCGATTAATCAAATTAATCGGGTCTTCTACGATCCTGTTTGTTGAGGAGTTGGGGCGATTTACCGATTTTCTATACCAGGTTATCAAGAGTATTTTTTCAAGGCCGTTTGGCGGTCGCGACCTGATCAAGCAGTTAGAGTTTATCGGTGCTCGTTCAATGTCGATAATTATTCTTTCCGGTTTATTTACTGGAATGGTACTGGCGTTACTTTTCTATAGCGTACTTACAAGATTAGGATCTGTAGACCTAATGGGGTCCGCTGTTGGGCTGAGTTTAATTCAAGAGTTAGGGCCAGTAATGGCGGCAATTATGGTGATTGCACGAGTAGGCTCTTCTACTTGCGCTGAAATAGCCATTATGAGAAATGAACAACAATTTGATGCCCTCACTTGTATGGCTGTAAATCCGTATCGATTTGTAATGGTCCCTCGGTTTTTGGCTGCGATAATTTCCGTGCCATTGTTAACCGCCATTTTTAATGTTGTTGGAATATTTGGAGGATATATTGTTGGCGTGTATCTAAAAGGCTTAAGTGGCACTTTATATCTTCAAAATCTGATCGACAAGATTGGTTGGGAAGAATTGAGAATGAGCGTTATTAAATCATTCGTATTTGCAGTGATATTTATTTGGATTTCTATGGCGAAAGGGTTCTTCGTTCATTTCGAAAAAGGTGTGTCTGGAGCCGAAGCTGTCAGTCTTGTTACGACCAAAGCGGTGGTCGCGAGTGCGATAGCAATGCTATTTGCAGATTATATTTCAAACTCGTTTTTGATTTAAGGAGTTATCAGGATCATGAAAAAAGTATCTTTAGAATTTGTTGTTGGCTTGTTCTTGATAGTCGGACTTTCTGCGATTGTGTATTTATCCGTCGTAGTCAGTGGTATATCAGGATTCGGCTCAGATGGTTATCAGCTGTCAGCTAAATTTGAAAATTCGTCGGGGCTAAAGCGTGGCGCAGTAATCGAAATCGCTGGTGTCAAGATTGGTCAGGTTGAGAGTATCGAATTAGACAGCGAAACACAGGAATCAATGGTTTGGATGAGTATTGATTCCGGCGTCGAAATACAAGATGACGCAGTCGCTTCTATTCGAACTGCGGGTATTATTGGTGACAAATTTATTAAGGTGTCCACTGGTGGCGGTGATCCACTCGTTGATGGTGACGAGATTATTGAGACTGAACCTTCCATAAGCATTGAAGAGTTGGTTAGCAAGTACATGTTTGACACCTAAGGTAACATTTGCTTAATCGAACAATCTAACCATTGAGGTAAAATAAAAGCTAAGACTTCACATCCTAAGCACGACCTTAAATTCTATGCACGACCAGATATTCAAAATTAAGACTGGAAATTGAAAAGGAAATACTCATGAAAACAATATTTGCAGGTAGCCTCATCTTGTTGGTGTTTTTCACCCAACATTTGTTCGCGGGCACACCAACTGAATCATTAACATTAGCAGTAGACAAGATTCTTATCGTTGCTGCTAATAAGGAAGCATCCGACGAAGAAAAGAAGCAGTTGCTATCAGAGATAATGTCGGACGAAGTCGATTTTGAAGCAGTATCTAAAAGAGTCGTTTCAAAAAAATGGAAAAAAGCTACGGTTGAACAAAAAAGCCAATTTAAGCAGCAGTTTCTAGAAATCATGGTCGGAACTTACTCGGCACTATTGAAGAATTTTTCTAACGAAAAAGTCGAATACGTTAAGGAACAAACTAAAGGTAAAAAGTACGCGATTGTTGATACAAAAATACATTCCGACAATAAGAAAATTCCAGTTCGGTACCGGATGATCAAAGATGGCGATAATTGGAAAATATACGATTTTGTACCAGAAGGTATTTCATTGATCACTACTTATAAAGGCAATTATTCTTCAATTCTTAAGAAGAAAGGTATTGCTGGTTTGTTGATAGATATGAAAAAAATCGAAGCGGAGAAGGCGGCAAAAGCTGCGGAAGCAGCCAACGAATAAATGGAACTACTCGCCAACTTAAGCAGTAATCAAATGTACAGCAATCCATTGGCTGTGCTGCTTGACGTGGTCAAGACAGAGTTGAACTATTTTAAACTTGCGATGATTAGCTCACACAAGCTTGACCCCGGAGAATTTCAAGTAACGGGATTTTGCAATGAACATCATTGCCCGGTTTATACCGCCGAAGAAATGCTCAACGGCAGTCCTAATTTCCCTGTCCTCTCAGGTGAATTCGTCGAGAGTTGGAAGACTAATCCAAATCCGATGAAAATTTCCTGTGATACTTGTCCTGACTTGTTTCAAGGCGAACTAAAGTACTTTGGTAATGCGCTGGTGATCCCTATTTGGATTCGTGGTCGAATCGAACGTTGGATTATATTGGTTGATTATCATTCTAATAGCAAACGGACGGATCTAGAAAAATTGGCATTGTTACTCAACTATGCGTTGACCAATATTCTGCGAAGTGAACAAAAGAGGCAATTGGATAAAGCGCGTCTTTGGATTGATGAAGAACTGCAGGAAATTTCCAGATTACAATCTCTGTTGTTACCTCACAAAGATCTACAAATCGAAGGTGTGCAATTAGCGTTTAAATTCGAAGCATTTAAAGACGCCGGCGGCGACTACCTTGATTTGTTCCAGCTACCATCACCTGAAGACGAGCCAAACTCGATTCGCTGGGGGGGAATTATCGCCGATGTAACGGGGCACGGTCCAAGTGCTGCTGTCGAAGCGGCTATGGTCGATGCTATATTAAGAACCTTTGAAGGCGGCGAGAAGACCACACCCGCCGATGCAACAGCCTACCTCAATAAAAATTTCTTCACTCGAAAAGATCGTGGCAAGTTTGTCACTGCGATGCTGTTTGTTTATCAAAGCGATACAGGTATGGTTAGATATGTTTCAGCAGGCCATCCAAACGGTTATGTCAAACGTGGCGATCAAGTGATCGAACTCAACCAATCGAAAGGAATACCCATTGGCGTGTTACAAGATTATCAATGGGAATATAAAGAATTTAAATTACAAAAAGATGATATCTTATTTATTTACACCGACGTGGTTTTAGAGACTCGAAACCTTTCGGGAGAGGAGTTTGGCGATAAACGGCTAGTTGACACAATCGCTAGTTCACCCAGCTGTCCAGATTTATTGATCGACCATATTCACGATGCGTTATTTGAATTTAGTGGACGGTCCGAATTAAAAGACGATCTCACTCTTTCCGCCATTAAGTTATTATAATCAGTGGAACTAGAGTTGACTCTCTAATTCCAACCTGATTCTGATTTCAACCGCGTTCTAATTCCAACCGAAATCATCAGGACATCTGCTTAATTGTTTCTGCCAATCTCTCAGGCATTGAAGTCAAAGGAAAATGCCCTGAAGGTAAAGTAGCAACGTCTTCAACAGGCCAGTTTTCAAGCATTCTCTGCTGCAATCTAGGTGAGAGTACTTTGTCGATTGATGCTCGAATATAGTACTTCTTCACCGAACCAAAGTTATCTTCACTTAATTCAGACACGGCCATAAACGGGTCTGTTGATTGTTGCATGGTCATCTTCGGAATAATCGAATGCAAAATACTTTTATCTTCTACGTCATGGAATAATATTTCTTCGATGACAGATGGCTTAAGAGTGGCAATCGTCTGGTCTTGCGAAAAAGTGGTATTAGCCAACAATAGTCCATCTTCGTCACTTTGCATAAGAGCAAACGGAACATCTCCTGACTTAGGTAGCATTGCGGCAACATAAATTAAACGATCAATTTTATTTGGTATCGTTTCAGCTACTTGGGAAATAACCGCACCCGCCAAAGAATGACCCACTAAAATAACAGGATCTGACTGTTCGTTAATGGTTTGTTCTACTTTATTAATGTAGGCCGCCATAGTCATACCGCTGAGCGGTGTTTGATCTTCGCCATGGCCGGGTAAGTCAACTGCGATGACTGTTGTGTCAGATTCGGATAGCAACTTAGTGAGGGTTTCAAACTCCCAAGCGCCACCCCAAGCTCCGTGTACTAAAATATAAGTTTTCATTGTTAATGTCCTCATGGTTTAAGCGTGTACTTGTCTATTCATCGAGTGTAATGACTACTTTTCGTTGAGTTCAATGAGCTCGATCTTGTAGCCGTCGGGATCACTAATAAAAGCGATGCTCTCACGATGGCCATTTTCATCATTAGCAAAACTCATTGGTCCAGGCTCTCTTATTACCGTCACTTTTGAACGATCAAGTCGCGAAAAGAAACCATCTAGACTATTGACTGCCAATGCAAGATGACCGTAGCCGTTGCCGTGCTGGTATTCTTGTGGGTCCCAGTTGTAGGTCAGCTCCAAGGTGGTATCAGCGTTGTCGCCGTAGCCCATAAAGACTAATGTAAAACGTCCTTGGGTAAAGTTCTCTCGCCTAACTTCCTTCATTCCTAGAACTTGCTGATAGAATTCTATGGATTGTTCAAGATCCGTCACTCTTACCATCGAATATAGAATTCGCGTGGGTTTAGTGGCATTTAATTGTGTTGCTAGCATTGTTAAATTCCTCAAAATAATTAGATGTGTTTTATCTTTAATTCATACCGATTAAACAAATAAGACTTGAAGGACTGGATAGAAAATCTTCAAGCCTCTATTTGAGTTTCACGGCATAGATTGGTATTCACTCCACTATCGAATATAAAAAGTCACTACTTTGGCTGCGACTTCTGATGATTTATTCGCTATTACAGCTTTGGCATTTTGTTCCGTAAGACTAAATGTTTGTCCTGCTACTAATCGTTTTTTTGAACCGTTCTTTTGTTTTACTGTCACCACGCCTTCAGCAACATAACCAAGAATAGGAGCCGTTGCAGTAACCGTTCGTTTGGCTTTCGGTTCTAGCTCGCTGACATAAGTCTCCACTTTTGAAATCGCTCTATTGTCGAGTTCGGTAGTTGGTAAGGTTCGACGATCAATGTTTTCAGTGGGGGCTTGTTCAAAGACGATGAATGGTTCGCCTTCTTGCTGAAGGTTAAAGTCGATAAAAATAGCTTCTTCAGTTGCAGAAGCATTATCGAATCGTAAAATTCGTGGTCCCACCGGCTCGTAGAACGCATCACCTTCCTTTAAGACATGAGGTTTCTCGCCTTCAACTTGATAAATGATCGATCCCTTAGCGACGTAACCAATCGCTGGCGCTGCGTGAGTGTGGACTGGGGCTGCTTGTCCGGGAACAAAGTGAAAGTCGCCTGCTTCGATTTTTACCACATTTCGTGATTCAAAATGGGTAGTTAATAATTTGCTGGTTTGGTCAGGGACTGCGGGAACTTCGGCTGCTAATAAGTCGCTTCCGACAATTGATTGAACCGCTAATACGCTGGCTAAAGTAATAGGCTTTAAGTTTAATTTGAAGTTGTTCATGATTAATTTCTCCATTAAGTGTCTATAAAATTACGCTAAAAATTTAAATTTTAGTTAAATTCCAGGTTTTGCAACTTCACCCAGAACAGTCTTGAATAGGCCAAGTAAGGCTTCTCAAATCGATTAAATATAACGACCGTTACAATATAATATAACGATCGCTATATTGTCAATGAAAAAATATAGCAATCGTTATATTTACCTGCTGTATTTTTCGCGCTACAATGTTGTAGTGCATGTAATTAGAGGTAGAAATAATGCCAACAAAGAGAGAATTAACCCGTGAAAAAATAGTCACCGCAGCGAGTGAAGGCTTTAGAAGTCAAGGCTTTGCGGGGATTGGCGTCGACGGAATCGCTAAAGCCGCTGGCGTGACTTCTGGTGCTTTTTATTCACACTTAGGGTCAAAAAATGGTGCATTTGAAGCGGCTCTAAATCTAGGGTTAGACGAAGTGATTGATGGCGTTCCGGTATTTCAGCAACAGGGTGGCATTAATTGGATGGAGGACTTTACCGATTATTACCTTGGTTTGGAACACCGGCAGGACTTAGCCAGAGGCTGCGCAATGACAACTCTCTCGCCGGAGGTGGTCCGTACCACTGAAGAGATGCATGAATTTTACCAGAGCAAGATGAAAATTATCATCGACTTAATGATTGTTGGTATAAAGGGCGATTCGGAAGATGATCGCCGTGGCAAAGCCTGGACCTTTATTGGTTGTTTGATTGGCGCTTTGACATTATGCCGTGCTGTTAATGACCCGAATTTAGTTCAATTGATCGCCGCTTCAGCTAAACAAAACGCGCTTTCCATTTGTGAAGCATGTGAAGTGAGAATGGGAAGCCCACAGTCGAATGATTAAACAACAATTAGCACTGTCCGCACTTAAAATTTCAATGCGAAGCTATGCACCAATTAGTGAAGATACTTGGCGGCAGATGGAAGGAATTTGTCACTATAGAGAACTTTCCAAAGAGCAAGTTCTCTATTCCGCCGGCAAGGTTCCAAAGAGCTTTTCGTTTGTCTACCAAGGATTGCTTCGAGCTTTCACCATTAATTCAAAGGGGAAAGAATACACCAAAATATTTTTTTCTGAGGGAATGTTCCCTGGTTCTATGACAGCTCTTTTGACTTCTTCTCCTTCGTATTTAGCGATTCAAGCGATAGAACCTTCGTCAATTATTGAAATAGATTTTATTAAGTATCGAGAACTCATGCATCAATCTGAAGAGGTTAAATTATTCCAAATTTATTATTTGGAAAAAAATTGGTTATTAGCCAAAGATGCACGGGAGATTGAACTGGTTCAGGATGAGGCCAAAGAGCGGTATTTACGGTTTGTCGATAGTTATCAGTCTATTGTTGATCGGATACCACAGTATTATGTTGCTTCGCATTTGGGGATCACGGCTACTCAGTTGAGTCGGATTCGAAAGTCTTTGTAAGTGGTGTTTCGTGATTTAGAATTTAGAGTCAAAATCAAAGGCGTTTCGCAGCGCTGCGAACTCGCTTTCAAAGATTATAACTAATAAAACACCTATAAATGTTAGCTCTATTGGAGTTATTCTTTCCTTCCATCAACCTATGTAAATGAACCTATCCTATTGTTAGGATAAATTACCTATCCAATAAATGTCCACCGACAACTGGATAGGTAACCGAAATGCAAAAAAATAATATACAAAAATCAAAAACGCAAGTGACAAAAACGCTCAATCCCAATATTAAACTCTCAAATTCACAACGAGCGGAACTCTTAAACGATGCTCTTAATTGGCGTTACGCAGTGAGAGAGTTTGACCAGCAACAAGTTCCTAATGAAATCGTCGACCAGCTAGTCAACGCTACCAGTCTAACGGCCTCTTCTTACGGCTTACAACCCTATAAAATACTAGTGATTAAATCTAAGCCCGCAAGATACTCCTTACTTGAGCACTCCATGGGGCAAGACAAAGTGTCCAACTGTTCTCACCTAATCGTGCTGGCCGCAAAAACGAATGTAAGCGAGCAGTTAGTAATAGACTACGTTGAGAAGTTCTCTACTACTAGAAATGTTCCTTTGAGTAAATTGCATGGTATGACTGAGCACTTTAAAGGGGCGCTGTCTAACATGAACGAAGCGGCGAAGTTACAGTGGGCTCAGCAGCAGGTCTATATTGCACTAGGAAATCTGTTAACCAGTGCGGCGCTATTAGAAATAGATGCATGTCCAATGGGCGGATTTGATACTGCCGGTTTTGACGAGGTACTCAAGTTAACCGAGCAGAACTTAACGGCTACGGTGATTTGCCCTATTGGTTATCGCTCACCTTATGACCAAGAAGCCAATGCGGCGAAAGTGCGTTTCCCACAAGAGCAACTTGTGGCGGTCCTTTAACATGAAACTACTTGCTATTATGGCGCTACTGGCTGGCGCGGCTATTGCGATTCAAGCTAATATGAATGCGCGCTTGGGGGTATTATTGAGTAATCCTTTTTTGGCAACTTGCATTGCGTTTTTCTTTGCTTTTTTAGTGTCTCTTTTTACCACGGTGATGTTCAGCAAAGAAATGCCTTCTGGTGTGGTTATTAGTGCCGTACCCAAGTATCTCTGGTTTTGTGGCGGATTAATCAGTGCATTTGGGGTTGCCGCATTTTATTTTTTGATTCCCAAGATGGGTGTGAGCAGTATGATGTCCTACGCACTAACCGGGCAAATAGTGATTGCGGTTGTTGCGGCCCATTTTGGGTGGCTTGAACTACCAGTGAAATCTATTAACCTAACGAGAACTTGTGGGCTCATTGCTTTAGTCGTAGGTATTTTTCTAATTAATAAGGAATCCTGAAATGGTATTCACAAGTCAAAACTTCACCGGCGATACTTTCACTAACCTGAACAACTTACATGAGCTATGGAGAGTGATGGGATTCAATACGGTAGCAGATAGATGGCGTCGTTCAAGCTCATGGCCTCATCGAATTTGGCCAACTAAAAGTATACTAAACCAAATACCAGGTCTCTCTCCGTTAGAGTTTCAGTCTGCGGGTACTATATTTCCGATAATTGATGAAGATGCAGGGGGGTCAATTAAGAATCTCTCCAAGTTCGGTTATCAACTCTCATTTAAGCAAACCTTAATGTCATTAGAACTACAAAAGACAAGAGAAGTTAAATGCTCCCAGAATTCATCGATGCAATTTGAAAGCGTGAATAACAAAAAGCAATTACAACCCTGGCTATCTATTGCAGAGAATTCATTCGGATACAAAATTGATAGCAAAGTTATCGAAAAACTAATTGGCAGATCAGATGTAGAAATTCTACTGGCAAAAATAGAAGGTAAACCCGTTGGAACGGCATTACTTTTTTATACGGATGATGTTTGCGGTGTGCATCAGGTCGGGGTTGATCCAAATGAACAAGGAAAAGGGATTGCTTTGCAGATTATGGAGTTTGTTATAGCGAGAGCAATAAATAAAAAGAGTCGGTTGATGACGTTGCAAGCGTCGGAGGTGGGGAAGGGCTTATATTTGAAGTTAGGGTTTGTAGGCGATGTTTCTGTGGAGAATTACATTAAGAACTAATGGGTAATTCTTGTTCATAAAAGGGGGGTATTGAGCTTTTTAGAGCTATCTTGCAGCGCTGCGAAACGCAATTAACTTTAAAACACAATTATCCCCGATAGTAAGGGCGCTACGATCAAGTACTTAATATCCTTCTCTCCAATATATCCGCCTGTAGAATAATGGACAACCCTGCTTTCAACTGTTGCATAGATTTTGCCGCGGTTAAGCTCACTCTTATACAATTGGGATAACGACGACCTACGGCAAAGCTAGAGGAGGGGACCACTTTTACTCCGAGTTTAGCGCATTTTTCTGCGGCCTCATTGGCTGGAATCGTTACCGGCAGCCATAAGTGTGAGCCGGGTATAGAATGTTCAAATTGAACGCAACTAGTGTGCGATTTTAAAATCGATTTCGCTAAACGAAATCGTCGATTGATTTCTTGTTGTTGCCATTTGCGCCGTTTTTGTGAGGTGCCATCGGTAATCCATTGATAGGCCACTTCTGCCATCAATGGATTTAAATGCCAGCTGGTTGAGTAGGTTTGATTACTGATGGTTTCCATCAATGGGTGTCGACCGGCGAGCACTGCAAACCTGACTCCGGGCGATACGGATTTAGCGAAACTATTAATGAGCATAGAGTGCTGCTGAATATCCGTTGAAAGCGGCGCGATGCCCGATAAGGTGCCAATGACATACTCTTCTATAAATAGTAAGTTCCTCTTCTTAATAATGTCTGTTAGTTTTTTTCGTCGTTTTTCACCCATGATTGCGCCGGTAGGATTTTGCAATGCTGGGTCAGAAACTAACACCGAAGCCTCACTGGAATTAAGCGCCTTTATCAAAGCATCAGGCAACATGCCTTGCTCGTCCATTTCAACACCGTGTAACTTCAATCGAAGTTGTTTAGCCACGGTTTTCATTCCAGGAAAGGTCAGCTCGTCGACCAAAATGGTATCGTTGCTTTGGCTGCTGGCTAGTAAGGCAACCGTTAGAGCGTTTTGTGCGCAAGTGGTCGGGATGCAAAAACGAGACGGAATTTTATACCCAGATAAGTCCAGCCATTTGGCGCAAGCTATTTTTAACCGTTCGATAGTCTCCGGTGTTAAATAACTCATAAAGTCCCTGTTGGTGTTATCACCATTGTTGGCGGATTTAAACAGCGTTTGAATGGTATCTTCTAACTGAGTGTCATTGGGTAGATTAGCCGGTACATGAGTACTCAAATCAATTTGCAGCTTTAGCGACTGCTTGCTGAGATCAAACAAAGTGACTTCACTACTTTCTGCTAAAACATAGGTGCCACGACCGACCTCTCCACTGATCAAATGTCGTTTAGTTGCTTCTTGGAATGCCTTACTAATGGTGCTGGGATTAACACCTATATGCCAAGCCAGCTGTCTTTGTGGTGGCAGTCGGTCGCCTTCTTTCAGTTCACCATTGATGATGGCATTGGCCATGGCATCCGCAATTTGCAGATATAAAGGGTCGTCACTTTGTTTAAGATTAGGAGTCCACATTTTGACTTTCCGTATTTGCATTTTCGACGTTTTAATTGCTTGCCATACAATATAATGATTGAGCCATACAATTATAATGATTACACTGGTTCCATCAAGTCTTGAATTTGGTTTGCTGAAAGTCTGCTTATAGCCAGTCAAGATTGACCCTGTTAATAGAGGAGCTAATTCCGTGTTTACCTTATCTGAACTCGAAGCAACGGCTAAAAAAATCTACCAAGTTATGCCTGCAACACCGCAATACCTCTGGCCACAATTAAGTGAGAGCAGCGGTTGTGATGTATGGGTAAAACATGAAAATCACACACCGACAACAGCATTTAAAGTGCGCGGTGGTATTAATTTGGTTGATCATTTATTGAGTTCAAATGAAAAGCCAACGGGATTAATTTCGGCCACTCGCGGTAATCATGGTCAATCCCTTTCTTTTGCCGCCAGTAAAAGAAATTTACCCGTGACCATTGTCGTCCCAGAATGCAATAGTGACGATCAAAATCGCGCGATCAAAAACTGGGGTGCGAATTTAGTGATTCATGGCAATGATTTCGAAGCTGCGCGTCAATACAGTCTGTTATTACAAAAAGAATCAGGTTTTTTGCCAATTCCACCTTTTCATCGTGAACTCGTGTTAGGTGTTTGTACTTATGCCTTGGAGTTCTTTAGTGCAGTGAGAGACTTAGATTGTGTGTACGCACCCATCGGAATGGGCTCAGGAATTTGCGGGCTCATTAAGGCGCGCGACCTGCTAAATCTTAAAACAGAAGTCGTTGGGGTCGTTGCTGAAGGTGCACCGACATTTTCGCTTTCTTTTGAAGCTGGAAAAATCATCAACACAGACTATGCCAATACAATCGCTGATGGTGTTGCCACAAGCGCGCCGATGGAAGAAGCGTTCGAAATCATTAAAAATGGCGCGGCAAGAGTGATCAAAGTTTCCGACAAGCAAATTGCACAAGCGATGTTTCAGTATTATTCGCAGACTCATAATTTAGCAGAGGGTGCCGGCGCAGTGTCACTTGCTGGTCTGAATTGTGAGAAGCACAAAATGAAAGGAAAGAAGGTTGGGCTAATTCTGAGTGGTGGTAATATCGACTTTGACCGTTTTCAGCGTTATGTGACTAATCCGGGTGAATTGTAGTTGGTTTAGACTAAAAACCATTTTCTTATGAAACTGGCTATCATTGTTTTTTAATCGCTATTTGTTGTTGTCATCACATAATTTAGCTAACGAGACTCCGCACTTGTTGGGGGTAGCAGCATTGCATGAGACGGGGTGAATCCGATTTTGACACTTTGTTGACAATTTGTTCACATCTCCCCGGATAGACTCACGTTATGTTTATCGGTTGGGTTGCAAAATCATGTCTTTTTCGCTGGTCTTATTAGTTCTAATTTCTTTTTCAATTTCATCGACGGTCTACGTTTACTTTTTCCGCGGAGATGCACGATTTTCCTCTGCAGTCGAGTACTTAAGAAAGGGATGGCCTGTATTCGCACCACTAAATGTAATCTTATATCTTTCAACTAAGCGTTGGGCAAGAAAACCGTTTTTGTCGACTGACTCTTTTGAAAACTTGTCATTACTGGAAAGCAATTGGAAAGATATTGCTCAAGAGGCCATGGCTTTGCATGAAGCTGGTTACTTCGAGCAAACGACAGATAAGAAGAACAAAAGCTTTTATGATGTTGGTTTTAGAACTTTTTACAAATACGGTTGGAGTAAATTCTATTGTAGTTGGTATGGTACTACCTTAAATTCTGCCGCGGTTCATTGTCCAAAAACAATCGATTTGTTAAAAAGAATACCCTCCATTAACGGCGCTTTGTTTACCTTGTTGCCTGCTAGCTCTCAGCTAACACGACATCTCGATCCAATTGCTTGTTCCTTCCGATACCATTTAGGTTTAGAAACACCCAACAGCGAGCAGTGCTTCATTAACGTGGATGGTCAGTCTAAATCCTGGTACAACAGCAAAGCATTCGTTTTTGATGAGACTTATTTGCACTACGTCGAAAATAACACCAAAGAAATGCGCTTAATATTAATGTGTGACCTCGAGCGTCCTATGGGTTTGGTTGGAAAGGTTTTCAATTGGTATTACAAAAAACTCGTTGGTCTTATGCTAGTGCCTAACTTGCCGGGCGATCAAGCAGGACCCATCAATAAACTGTTTGGAAGTGTTAGCCCATTTTTAGCCAGTACAAAACAGCTAAAAAAGAAGAAGCCGGCTTTATACTATCCACTTAAATGGACGTTTAATTTGACTCTACTATTCGTGTTTTTCTTTTCTATTTACGTTTTACTTAGCATGTTTTCATATGCGATCAGTTAGTTACTGCTTAGGATGAGAGCGGTCATCGCTTTTACTATTCGGCATAAATGACTCGTGGGTATTGAATTATAGACACCGTTCAATTTGTTCCGGTAAACCAAGTCAGCGGTATTAGTTGAACTTGTTAGAATAGCAAGCTCTAGATTATTTTTGCTACCAATCTAGTTCCTATTAATATCTGCAAAAGGTGTGAAAGCGCTCGCTCGATCATCGCTATTAGTAAAAACAATCCCTCTTTTGTTTTGCTCGATAAAAGAAGAATTGTTACCCACTATTCCGAAACCTTTCCCATTAAATTCGCCTTTTTCTCGTAAATCTGAATGCAAATTAGTTATATAGTCCTTATCTTCATAAATAACTGTCGCCAAACAAAAAGAAACCCCGCATTCCAATCTTTCTATACCAAATTGAGAGCCAGCGTTAATCGCTTGATTAAAGATGTCAAAATATTTTGACTGATCTTCGATAGACTTCTGGCTAACCATATTATCAGATAGAGCATTCATTAATGTTTCAAATTCTTGATATTCAATATCTCTAAAAGAAACAATATTAATTTCGTTGGTAACATATTCGTCTGTTTCTATTCTTCTTGCATGTTTCGCCTCTGCTTCTGGCAACACTATTTCTCTAGATTGTTGTTTAATTGCAGGTTTCTTATCAGAGATTATATCTTCTGAATCGGATCCTGTATTTGAAGGTCTCTTCGTTTCTTTAGGTACCACGAAAGTTTCGCTTTGTTGAAGGAACTCTTCTTCGGAGTTTGCGGTAGATATATTGGTTTGAGATTTTTTAGAGTTATCACTTAAGAAATTTGCGCTAACAAAAACTAATATTAAGAATAAAGTAGAAAGAACAATAATCAGCTTAATTTTACTCATACAAACTCCATCTAATTAGCATTTGAACAAAGGCTAGTATTTAATCCTGTAATATTAAGGAATAGTAACCTATCGACTGTAGGATGCATATTTCTTTTAGCAAGTGATTGAAGAGGGGGGATCGGTAAGGAAATGAGTATTCTTTGGGATTACAATCCGTTTTCAGGTAAGAAAAATTGCTGGGCAAATCGGCCCAGCCAACAAACATTATCCTAGAAGGATGATTCATTACTTCTAAAAGACATAACCCTCTAAATTGGTTTTTTTATCGATAAGCAAGAACAATTAATCCAAGTCGAAAATCAATGTAACTGAGATGGTATCTCCAGCAGTATTACCATCACTATCGGTCACCGATGCCGTAATGATATATTCTATGTCTGCTGAATTTTCTCCCAAATATAAACGCTGTGTGAATGTCTCACAGGTTATTGTCACTCCGCCGATATCAATAGGGGAGCAAATAGTTGTTGGAGCACCATTTATTGAATTGACTGACCTCCATATAGTAGTGCTGCTCAAATTATTATCTTCGTCATCTGTGGCCAAAACACTAAAATCAACATCTGCGTAAAAACCATGGTCATCGCTAGTCTTGGTATCTATAATGATATTTCCCGGTGCTGTAATTTGCACATTAGGACATTCGCCGATACATTCAGCGATGGAGAAACTTCTTGTTTGCTCTACGCTATCAGTGCCATCGTTAGCGGTAGCAATCAGAGTATAGTCACCGATTCCTAACTGCCCAATGGGTATCTGCGCATTGTGACCAGAAGCGGTGAAAGACTGACCTGAAACACGCCAAGAAATTTGAGAGTCGTCTAATCGACCATTGCTATCTATATCATTTGAATGGGCTCGTAGTGATATCTCTTGCTGTTCACCAAAGCTTGCGCCATCTGTTGGTGATAATATCTCTACAGTTGGCGGATTATTTAGAATAGTTACCTCCACGGTTTCACTCACATTATTTCCATCATCGTCTGTGACAGATGCAGTGAGTACATGTTCGCCAATCGACAAGAGAGTATAGTTATTGACTTGCCCAAAAAATTCACCGTCAATGCTACTGCTCCACTGAATAGGTAACGTTTTCCCATCTGAGCCTAAACTCGCCGCTTGAATGTTAATACCGGTTTGACCGATAACTGAAATGTCCGAAGCGGGTTCCAAAATTTTGATGAGAGGATAGCTATATAAACGACTTTTTGCGCAATTTACTGAAGCGAATGCATTGAGTCGTCTTTGGTTTCCACCAGAACTATTCGTTGTACCATGGGTATGCGCATTATTGAGTAAACATGCAACGGTATCTTCAGCAGATAAGTCTGGGTTAGCACTTCGCATCATTGCAATGACACCACTGACAAACGGTGCTGAGTAACTCGTTCCTTGACCAAGCTTGTTGGTATTTAGAATCGTACCATCACCTTCAATTTTCGGAATCCAGAAGTGATATGACGCGTAGATATCAACACTATCGGCCTCCGCATCAGTTCCGTAATTTGAATTTGGATGTCGGCGGATTGAGTCGTAAGTTAATCCTCCCACGCAAACGACCGAACGTGTTTCACAAGGAATTATTGTTGAACGCTCAAAGGGTAGAGTCCAACCAAAAAGCTCCGCTCGTTGATCAACATTGGTGCCGTTATTACCTGCCGCGGCAACGATCAGTAAACCGAAATCGTGCGCTCTTCCAATTAATGGGTCAATGAGTCTGTTGACTCCAACATTCAATACTGGAGGTACTTCGACAGAACCACTTAAATTTATCACTTCTGGTGGGCCATTTAGTGGTGCGGCTAATATAATGCCAAGTAGTCTAGCAACACCCCTTACTGAAAATGAGTTTAATTGGAGTAGCTCTAATCTCGCATGTGATCCCGCAGAGCCTGCGATTCCAATATCATTATCGGGGGTAGCTGCCGCGACATGAGAGACTGCGGTGCCATGCCAAGGGCAAGCACTACCACCGCAGTTTGTTGAGTTAGCTGTATTCCAGCTAGCACCTGAAACATCAGTGCCTTCAGGAAGGTCGCCTGTATCAATAAAGCCAGCATCAATCACCAAAATTTGCCCTTTATCTCTTGCATCCAAAAACTCCATTAATTGCCATGCGGCTCCTACACCAGTATCTTGAGGGCTATCAAGATTGATATATGGCCAGACGAAGGGATTAGGCGTGTAATTGATTTCGGGCTGTTCGGCTGGTGTTTCCCCTGTGCTTTCTTCACTAATGAAACCGTCACTTATTCCATTGGATGTCATTAACCAATTCATCGATATTGACATACCTGTTTCGGACATTTCTTTTAGTGCGAC
>JAHRVB010000100.1 GCA_019090895.1 Kangiellaceae bacterium | reverse complement strand
TTTTCTGTGATCAAACGGTAATACAATAAATCACTATCTTTCTCACAAATAACCGGAAGAATCTCTCCTATTCGCTCTGCTATTTTCTGCGCGAAATATCCTTGCCAATCACTGCTCTTGTCGACCATAGCGCCTGCTAGCTGCTCATTCTCTAAAATAGAATTGGTAGTGTTCAATGGCATTACTTTTACAATATTTTCAATAATACCAGTTAAACCGACCGAATTAGCGAGTAACTCTGCTATTTCTCGATGCTCATTATTTTCAGTAACAACAACCATAGAATTTCCAGCAGCTAGCGCAGAAATAATACCTATTAACCATTGCTCACTGTCCGCTTGTTTATCCAGTAAGTTCAGTAACACACCGCGAGGTTCAAAAGACAACCAGTTTGACTCGCCAGTTGGACCTGGCAATTGGACTGGTAACGCGAGTTTGTTTTCTATTTTTAACAATTGTTGTCTTGCTAACTGAATCGTTCTGTCTAATGAAGGAAATAAATTGGCTGCCACTTCATTAGTGGAGAGATGCGCTAACAACTGCCTCATGACAGAAACTCTGTTTGGCAGAGGCTCATGACGCCATTCGGAAAATCCTGCATGCAAAGTATCGAGAGTTGTTTTAATCTCAATATCTTTTTCCTCAGAATTTGAAGCTATCGCTTTCTTGGCATTGATTTCTTCAGTCGTCAAACATTTCATGTCATTGGAATCCGTAGATTTAACCAACCGAGTTAAATAGTGAGGCCCACCTGCTTTTGGCCCAGTCCCTGACAAACCTCTTCCACCAAAAGGTTGCACACCGACGATTGCCCCAATCATATTTCGATTAACATAAACATTACCAGCAACCGAACGCTCAGCTAAATAAGCACATTTTTCGCCGATGCGAGAATGAATTCCCATGGTTAAACCAAACTTAGTTCGTCTAATTTGATTCATCACATCTTCAAGTTCATTGGGTTTAAACCTAATCACATGAACGCAAGGTCCGAATACTTCTCGTTCGAGTACTGACAGGTCTGAAATCTCGTAGAGCCTCGGCGCAAAAAAAGTTCCGTTTTGAGTTTCGGCTTGGTCCATTTCACAGATATGTAATAGCGTTGCTTTTGTTTTCATTTGATCAGCATGTTGCTGCAAACTGCTGAGTGCTTTGTTGTCGATGACAGGCCCTACATCGGTACTTAATCTAGAAGGATCGCCAACATGAAGCTCTTTCATCGCACCGCGAATCATATCGATAACTTTATCAGCAATTCCGTCTTGCAAGAATAAAACTCTCAACGCCGAACAACGCTGTCCTGCACTTTGGAAACCGGACGCCACGACATCATCGACGACTTGTTCTGGTAATGCAGTTGAATCAACAATCATGCAATTTTGCCCACCGGTTTCGGCAATCAGTGGTATCGGTTCACCGCCGCGTGCAGCTAAAGTTTTTGCCATCCAACTGCCGACTTCGGTGGAGCCAGTAAACATTACTGCTTTAATTCGTTCATCGGGAACAATCACTTTTCCCACTAAACTACCGCGCGCCTTCACCAATGAAACGACACCGTCAGGTAATCCGCATTCGGTCATTATTTCAATCGCTCGAACAGCAATGAGTGACGTCTGTTCGGCAGGTTTTGCCATTACGGTATTTCCACACACAAGGGCAGCAGTCACCTGACCTAAGAATATAGCTAAAGGGAAATTCCAAGGGCTGATGCAAAGCACAACGCCTAGCGCTTTGAGAGGTTGTTCCGCCATCATTTTTTCTGCATTGATCGCATAATAACGACAAAAATCGACCGCTTCACGAACTTCGGCGACACTATCTTGAGCGGTTTTACCTGCTTCTTTGATACAAATTGCCATCAACTCATCCATGTTGGCTTCTAGCGCATCGGCCGTCTTAAATAATATATTGGCGCGCTTTTCGACGGGCATAGTTGACCAACTTTGATAAGCGCTATGCGACGCCGAAAGTTGTTCTTGCATTGACTGTTCGTCATTGTTTTTTAAATGAGCCAGCACCTCTTTTCTATTAGCAGGGTTAGTCACATTAAGCCGACCGTCAACCTGTTCTTTAGAGAGTGCTTTCTCTTTGCGTCCTCTCACCCAAGAATCCAAATTACCTTTTAATTTGGTGACTCTATCGATGTTGGTTAAATCAAGCCCAATAGAATTGACTCGCTGATCGCCATATAATTTTCGAGGAAATAAAATTTGAGTATTTCGTTTTTGATTCCACATCATCACTGATTCCAATGGATCAACCAATAAAGACTCTACCGAAATATTTTCATCAACGATATTATTAACAAACGAACTATTTGCGCCGTTCTCTAATAAACGTCGAACCAAATAAGCCAATAAATCGACGTGTGCTCCCACTGGTGCGTACACTCGGCACATGACTTTTTCGCCATTAACCACTTGGTCGAACAATGATTCACCCATGCCATGTAGTCGCTGAAATTCAAATCCTTTGTGTTGCTGGTTAGATTGTGTGTAATGTTCAGTTTCTGTATCCATCTCTAAAATGGTCGAAACGGTATAGGCATTGTGAGAGGCAAATTGTGGGTAAATAGTATCTCGAAAACTCAACAGCTTTCTTGCACAGGCTTGATAGGATACATCCGAAGATGCCTTGCGAGTAAATACCGGAAAGTCATCGAACCCTTCGGCTTGACTGATTTTAATTTCACTGTCCCAATAAGCGCCTTTAACTAAGCGCACCATCATTTTACGGCCTGCTGACTCAGTCAGTTCTCGAATCCATTCAATAACATGGATGGCCCGCTTTTGATAGGCTTGCACTGCCATGCCAAACCCTTGCCATTCGCCTAGAGCTGGGTCGGAAAAAACTGCTTCAATAACATCGAGAGAAATATCGAGCCGATCGGCTTCTTCAGCATCAACGGTAAACCCGATATCGTATTTTTTTGCTTCGAGCGCCAACCTCTTAAGACGTGGAACTAACTCTTCCATCACTCGTTCGCGATGGGTAAATTCGTAGCGTGGATGAATCGCCGATAATTTAATTGAGATACCAGGGCTATCGATAGGTCCACGCCCTTTTGCCGCTTTGCCGATTGCTTTGATCGCATTCAAATAGCTTGCTAAATATTGGTCAGCATCAGCCATTGTGCGAGCGCCTTCGCCCAACATATCGTAAGAATAGGTATAGCCTTTTTGTTCCATTGGACGAGCGCGCTTAAGTGCTTTTTGAATGGTGACGCCCATGACAAATTGTGAACCCATGAGCTCCATTGACTGACGAACCGCTTTTCGAATCACGGGCTCGCCCAAACGGCCCACCATTTTCTTCATTATGCCGTATCGGTCTTTTTTGTTTTCTTTACGATAGTTAACGATTTTTCCAGTCAGTAATAATCCCCATGAAGAAGCATTGACGAACATTGAATCACTTTGGCCTATATGGGAAATCCAATCTCCCCCACTTAGTTTGTCTCGAATTAATTCGTCTGCAGTAATCTTATCGGGTACACGCAATAACGCTTCCGCTAAACACATCAATACCACGCCTTCTTCTGATGAAATAGCAAACTCTTGTAATAAAGCATCTACCCCGCCTTTACCAGCTTGTACCTTGCGTATTTCAATGATCAACTGTCTGGCCCGCTCCCACGTGCGACTTCTTACCTTAACGCCGGTTTCTGCTAAAGGAATCAGATAATCCATCACTTCATTTTCATCTTTACGATAAAAATCTCGGATGTTCTTACGAGTTATTAGGTCATTTTTAAGCGAGTAATCAAAGAGCATAGCTATCACCAAATAGTGAATGAAAAGTAAACAGTCCTTTGTAATCAAGTATGCGGATTTTATAGCAACAACAACCATATTACGTGGTTTTATTAACAGTATCACCATATATAATGCTGGAAAATTAAATTACAACCCTATAAAATACACAGCCACCTCCTTGCTATTAAGTAATAATCCTAGCCAAATGAAACACTTAGATAAAACTGATAGAGCCATATTGCAGCAGATTCAACTTAACGGCCGGATTTCCAATGTAGAACTTTCCAAACGAGTTAACCTGAGTCCTAGTCCGTGCTTGGACCGAGTAAAAAGACTAGAGAAAGAGGGGTATATTGAGCGATATGGCGCGGTTTTAAATCCAACGATGTTGGGATACGATATGTTTGCTTATGTATCCGTCACTCTCGATAAAACCACTAACGATTCTTTCGAACTATTTCAGAAAGAAATCATAGAAATAAAAGAGGTGTTCGAATGTGATATGGTCGCAGGTGGATTTGATTACTTACTCAAGCTTTGCATCACCAACATGAAAAACTATCGAACCGTTTTAGGCCAAATTGCGGAATTATCAGGCGTTTCTCATACGAATACTTACATCGTGATCGAAAATATAAAAAAGAATATGGGAATGCATATTAGCTGATTTGCAATGCTAATTTGTTATACTGCTCAATCGACTAAATACAGTGAAAAAAATGAATTCAGACCAACCAGTTCAATTTGACTCGATTAAAGCTCCTACTACCACCTATAGCCGTGCAGAAGAGATCGCGAATTCTAGCAGCCACGGAATTGGGGTGTTATTGGGGGTTGTCGGACTGATATTAATGTTAAGTGTATCCGGTAACGAGACAAATAAATTTACCAGCTCGTTAGTTTATGGCATCAGTATCATTCTGTTATTTCTTACTTCGACTATCTATCATTCAGTAACCAGAGAATCCACCCGTGCAATAATGAAAACACTTGATCATTGCGCTATTTATCTTTTAATTGCCGGTACTTACACTCCGTTTATGTTGGTAAGTTTGAACGGCAATGGTGGCACATTTTATTTAAGCATGATCTGGATTATCGCGGTATTAGGCATAGCGTTTAAACTAACCCTTGGTCATCAATATCCCAAGATAAGTCTGACGTCTTATTTAGCAATGGGGTGGTTTGTAATAATTGCTGGTAAAGAGATGCTAGCAAATGTATCTAGCGAAGGGCTAACGTTGCTTGCTGCCGGTGGAGTTTGTTATACCGTCGGTGCCATTTTTTATGCGTGGAAGAAACTGCTCTTTAACCACGCTATTTGGCATGTGTTTGTACTGGGAGGCGCGGCACTTCATTTCTTTTCGATCTATTGGTACGTACTGCCGACGCCGGTAAATACCTAATCGATGTGCACTTTAATTATTATTGGCTAACTTAGTAAAGCACTTAGAAAATAGCGCTATCGATCAATCCTTACGCAAATGTAACTCACTTTAGAGGCCCTAATGAAATTAGAAATGATATGTACCGGTGAGGAAATATTAGCGGGACAAATCGTTGATACCAACGC
>JAHRVB010000099.1 GCA_019090895.1 Kangiellaceae bacterium | reverse complement strand
TTCCACCAACAACCTGAACTTCTATATTCAGAAAGAGCGGTATTTAGGCCCGTGAACAAGTAAAGAACAACAATTGATAGGCGTCAGGGAAAAGAAAAGCTTTGGCTCACACATCTCTGAACCCTTACAAAATAAAGAGTTTTGATAACTCCGAATCTATATAAGATATAGACTAAATTACGATGCTCGTCAATCTGCACTCATTGTACTTATCAGTAATTTTCAATAATTACCCATTCAAGTCATATCACCGAAATCAGCTTTAGGCCGGCTAAAAAACAGAGATTAAACCTGTTTTTGTGGTATTAAAGTGAAATTGGCCTAAACTTGAATATATGTCACTGAAGTGGATAATTATGAGCGTTACCCGTTTGTGCATAAGATCGCTCAATTTAAACCTTGTACGTTCGATAGGTGCGGTTTTTATTGCTAGCTTAAAGAAACAATTCCTTATTATTCTGTTTTTTATCTTTGCTATAAATTTCGCTAAGGCGGCTAATGAAAAACAAAACATAGACCTTGTTTTAGGCGGCGGAGGGTCTTCTTTTAAATACACTAGCGAACTGTTAACAAGGGCCTTAAGAACAGAAGGCTATGTAACCAAAATCACATACGCGGGAAGCTTTCCTACCAATCGACTAGAGCAGATGCTGCAAAGCGGTGAGATTAACGCACATGTTTTAGGAAAAACAACTATTCGTTCGAGCAAATTATTGTTGGTTGACGTTGCTATGACAAGCAATTTATTTGGCAACAGGATCCTCTTTATACGTCGAGGAACACAACACGAATACGATAATGTTTACACGCTCGAGGATTTTCAAAAACTAGGAAAAACAGTGGGCATGGGAGTCAAATGGAGCGAGGTACCCATCTGGATACAAAATCAGTTGCCCGTTCAAACAATAGATGGTAACTGGCGACGGTTGTACAGCATGATCGCCTCAGGTAAACGAAATGTCGACTATTTAACAAGAGCCCCTCAAGAAGCCGTCGAGGATCATGTTTCGCAGCCAGAGCTTATTGTTGAAAGCAATTTAGTTCTCTTGTATAAGCATGATCATGTACTTTATGTAAGCCCAAAAAACCCTGCCCTACATAAAATTCTATTAGATGCTCTCATCAAAGCGAAGGAGAGTGGGTTGATACAAGAAGTCGCCAAAGAATTCTATCCTGAGGTTTACCTACCGCCAATCAGTCTTGATAAGAGGCGGGTCATCCATTTACAACTTCCCGACTGATAGAACAACTCTTTTTGTTCTTCTATAAAACGCCTACCCATCACAGAAGCTAAATGCACTGGTCAGTACCCACTTGATTATCAGTGATTCGAGTTGCCAAATACTAGAATATAAGATTTTAAGTACTCACAAATAAGATCTTAATTATCACTTGACCTTAAAGTAGCTTTAAAGTTTATAGTAGTGGCAAGTTAGTCATATTCAAGGAAAATACATGTTCAGGATCGGCGAGTTCTCTAAGTTTACCCAAGTTCCGGGCAGTGCATTGCGTTATTACGACGACATTGGTCTGTTTAAACCATCTGTAATCGACGACGCAACTGGCTATCGTTATTATAGCGCGTATCAGATTCCGCAATTAAACAAAATTATAGCCTTAAAAGAATTGGGTTTAAATTTAGAGCAAATTCAAAAACTGATGAATGACCAACTAGGAACAGACGAGTTCAAGGGCATGCTCGCGTTAAAAAGAGCAGAGGTGAATCAACAGATCGAAATTGAGAGTAATCGGTTATTACAAATCGAAGCTAGACTCAGCCACATAGATACAGATTCTATAAACAATGAATTCGCAATCATTACGAAGAGAGTGCCAAACCAACAGTATCTAGCAATAAGAGAAAGTATTTCGGACTTTGAAGTCGCTCAACAAATAATAGTCTCTATTATGAAAGCCGCAGCATATAAGATAAATAAGTCTGATCTTGGAAGGTTTACCGCTATATTGCATTCAGAGTGTTTTGATGTTGAAAACATCGATATCGAATTTGGTATTGTAGTGAATGGAGAATGCCCAGAATCTCTTACCCTGGCTGATGGACGTAAGTTATTGTTAAAGCAACTAGAAGGACATAAACTTGCCGTATCATCTACAAGTGTAGGCAGCCCTTCATCATCCTTTTGTTGTCGAAGTGCAATAGCTCAGTGGATTGAGAATAATCACTATGAAATGGTCGGACATGGCCGTGAAGTTTTTATTGTCCCACCAATGCCAGGCAAAGTTGAGCAAACAGTACTCGAGTTCCAATATCCAATTCAACCCAAAGCGAGTTAAATTCAACCTGCTTCACACCCTACAAAATAGAATATTTATTATTAAACTATATTCGCTTTCTTAAGCGAAGGGAGAACTACTATGTCTTCACTTTATAAACAGTATGGTCCGACAGCGCTTGTGACGGGCGCGACATCTGGCATTGGAAATGCGTTCGCTTTTCAACTGGCTGCAATGGGATTTGATTTGATCATCGTTTCTAGAAACGAAGAGAATTTGGAGCAAGTCAGTCGAGAAATTAAAGCGAAGCATTCCGTTAACATTTACTTTAGAGCCATTGACCTATCGGACGCTAGCCAAGTAGAAACAATGCTCGACTCAGTGCAAGACTTTAATATCGGGCTCGTCATAAATAACGCAGGCTGGGGAATTCCAGGAGTCTTTCAAAAACACCTAATTAGTGATTCGTTGAAAGAACTACAACTCAATGTAACGACACCTCTGAGCATCGCACGTCATTTTATCGATCGAGTGACTGACAAAAGAGAGCGCGCCGGTTTGATATTCTTATCCTCAATTGCTGGTTATACAGGTTCACCCTATCTAGCTGGATATGCGGCCGCAAAGGCATGGGTTTTAAACTTTGGCATGGCTTTAGGGATCGAGTTAAAACCCAAAGGAATTGACGTACTTGTCGTTGCGCCAGGACCAACTAAGACAGGTATGTTTGGTATCGACAACTTAGATTTCGAAAAGCTACCGATGCATTGGATGCGGCCAGAAGAGGTGGCCAAGGAAGGTCTAAGAGCCCTTGGAAAAAAGACCATTGTCATCCCTGGTCGAATTAATCGAGTAATGAACTTTATATCCAGCAGAATAATGTCAAAACCTTTTGCGATGTTTATGTTTGGTAAAATGATGAGGCGTTCAATGCCGGAATCTATCGTATAATTTGGGCATTTAAGAAAAAACGATATCAACCTAGCAACGAGATGAGTTGGCTGTTAAAAATTACATAGCCAACTAATTGTTGTCGATACATAACGAGCTATTGTTTATTATTCTTAGCCAGAGATTTTACCATTCCTCGAAGCAAACTAATATCCTGTGATGTAGGTTCGGCTCTGTTGATAAATGTTCTTAGCTTAGTGAGAGTACTTGAGTGTTGTTCTTTCCGGATATAGCCACTTTCAGTCAGCAAAATCTCGAGATTAGAATAGAAGTTCTGTAATTCATTTTGATTGGCTAACGATGTCGTTTCGTTATTTTTACTGTTTTCAGTCGTATCAGGGCTTTTAGGGTTAGCCTGGTTACTAGTGTCATGAACCACCGCTAGTGTTTTAAATAACTCGTAGCAAACAATTTGAACGGCCGCAGATACATTTAATACGCTATATCCGGAATTACCCGGAATAAAGAGTATTTGTTGGCACTTCTCGATTTCACTTGCCGACATTCCATCCCTTTCACCACCGAAAACAATTGCAACCTTCTCTTTAGAGTGATCCTTTATCCACTCAGCAGCTAGCTCAACTGACTTTTCAGGTCGAGTAAAACTATGTGTTTGTCTTGCGCTCGTTGCAAACACTTGGCTTCGATCATATATTGCTTCCTCCAACGAACTTACGACTGTTGCAGTGTCTAAAGTATCTCCTGCTCCTGCGGCTAAGCTAACGGCTTCGGCGTCTGGAAATGCTCTTGGATTGACTAGAACTAAATCGGATAATCCCATTGTCTTCATGGCGCGAGCCGCAGACCCTATATTGCCAGGGTGAAAAGTGTTTAACATTACAATACGAATATTCGACAATGGCATTGTCAACGGAACCTCTTTACTCAAGCGTTATCCAAGAAACTTTATTGGTTTATAGCTTCTGATAAGACATAACTTTGCTAGATCTGTTAATCAATAAATTCTCTGTGCCATAGTTCTAATACTAACAGTTGCCATAAAACACGATGATTATCTCTTTCACTGTTTTTATGTTGTTTGAGTAAGCGTTGTATTTCTGGCTGGTCAAAATAGCCACGTTTGTGGGCGCGTTCACTGTTGATTATTTTATTGACGTAATCGTACAGTTCACCTTTAAACATGATTGAAAGTGGGGTAGGAAAGCCTTGTTTTTTGCGATACAAAATATCACTTGGTAGAAAGTCCTCCATGGCTTTTTTTAAAATGTATTTGTTCTCGTATCCTTTGAATCGATACTTACTTGGCATATTACTAGAAAACTCAAGAAATCGATGATCAAGAAATGGAACTCTTAGTTCCAGAGATGCGGCCATACTCATACGGTCGGCTTTAACGAGTAGGTCATCGACCAACCACGTTTTGACATCCAGATACTGCATCTTAGTTTGAAGATCTTCATCACAGTTTTGAACGTAATAAGGATGGATATTTTTCGTATTGGAATGTTCTTTAGCGAACTTAGAAAAAGCTGTAGAATACAGCTTTTCTTTTTGACTATTTTCATAGAAAGAAACGCCTGAGTAACTTTCTTCGATGTTTTTCTCACTTAGATCTGCATACTTGGACCACTTTTCACCAAGTCGCCTTAATATTGGATTGAGTATGGGGTTACGTATTAATGCAGGAATCTTTTTATATTGTTCTACGAGATGCATATATTTATAGATCGGGTATCCTCCATAGACTTCATCGGCGCCTTCACCTGATAATACAACGGTTACTTTCTCTTTTGTTTTCTTTGCTAAATAATAAAGAGAAATCGCAGCTGCTTCAGTAACAGGTTCATCCATATGACGGATATAGTCTGGTAGAAAATCTCTGAAATCAGACGCACTCATAAAGTACTCTGTGTGGTCTGTTCCAAACTGTTTCGATACTTGTCTTGCGTATTTTGTCTCGTTAAAATCCTCGCCGTAATCCCACGCGACTGAAAACGTTTTTATGTCTTGAACTCCGAGTTTATTCATCATGGCAACCACCGCTGAAGAATCGATTCCACCACTTAAGAATACTCCTAGGGGAACGTCACTTCTCAGTTGAATTTTGACGGCATCTTCAAATAGTTCTTTTGTTTTGTCGATATAATATTCTTCTCCTCGGTCGACCGACTTATTAAAGGTCATATCCCAATATTGCTTTATTTCGATCTGCCCATTTTTCACAGTTAAAGAATGGCCTGGTGCTAATTTATGAATTCCAGAGAACAGCGTTTCATCTGTTGGACAATATCCTACACTCATATAACTATCGATTAATTTTTGGTTGACTAGGCGTTTGGAAGAGTCGACCCTTAAGAGGGATTTTATTTCTGAGCCAAATACGATTCCGTCTTCAGTCAAAGTGTAGAATAATGGTTTTATTCCGACGCGATCTCTCACCAATAAGAATTCATTTCTTTTCTTATCCCAAATAGAAAAAGCGAACATTCCATTCAGTTCAGATAGAAATTCGATTCCTTTGTCTTTGTATAATTCGAGTATGACTTCAGTGTCCGATGTGGTGTTAAATATAACCCCTTTTTTAACCAAAGTTTCTTTCAGCTCTACATAGTTATAAACCTCACCGTTGTAACATATAGTGGTTTCGTTATCAGTACTTGTCATTGGTTGGTTCGAGCGCTCATTGGTGTCGATAATCGTTAGTCGTCTATGCCCTAGTCCAAGAGCTCCGTCAAAATGATAACCAAAACCGTCTGGGCCGCGATAGGATATTACTTCGCTCATCGCAGTAATATCGGACTCATTGACATCCTTGTTTGTTTTGTAATTATATATTCCTACTATTCCACACATACTAACATTTTCCTGGTAGCTCTATATTCTTCGTTCGAAACAACGATCTTGCATTAACTGTTTCTAGTTAACATTAGTCTCTTTTATAATTCGATAAACACTCTTAATTCGCTCTTCCCAACTATGAATTTTCATCTCTTTTGCGCGCTCTATGTTTCGTTGAATATCATTTTCTTCTAGTGCCCTTTCACACGCTTTTAGGAATCCTTCATTATCGCTCCCAATATAACAGTCGTCTCCGAATGCTCTCTTCACTTCTGGAATATTGGTTGAGACAACGGGCAAACCGGCAGCAAAGTATTCAGGTAATTTTAATGGGTTACAGTTGTTAGTAAGTTTACTGTATACGAATGGAATAGTTGCTATGTCGGCTCCTTTACAATATTCGGGAAGTTGTTCGAATTCTTTCTCTCCCAGCAAATGAATGTTTTTGTAACCAGCAAATTCTTTATCGGCCATTGAATATCGACCAACGTATACCCACGACCAATTTGGCTTAGAATTCGCGAGAAACTTAACTAAATCTCTATCAACCCAATCATACGAAATATGACCAAAAAATAAAAAAATTGGTCCATTAATGACTCTTATATCGTCTGCTATTTTTGTAGTTTCGTCTAGTGTACTGCGAAAAAGCGAATAGCTTACGCCATGTGGAATATAGTGTGTATTGGGATTGGTCTTAATGTTTTTTTCATACAAGGTCCTTGCAGAACAGAATATTACATCTGCAGCTTTATTTAGCTTCCTGTCCATCTCGATAAAACGTTGTCCGTCTAATCCTGAAAAACTAGCTTGCTCATCGACGGTATAATAAATCAGCTGTTTTCTTTTCATATTTATAACATAGTCGTGCCAGTTCTCAGAGAACACAAATAAATAGGGTTTGCTCATGTTGAGCTTCCATTTTGCCCAGCCAACCTGCATCTTTAGTACAATTTTATTAACGCTGTTTCTAAATGGGAACCAATTAAATGGTACTACGATAGGTGTCAACACGTACAGGTTGTCATCTACCTTCTTAACACCTTTTAGAAAACTCTTAAGTTTATTCCAAATTCGTTTCATATCATCAGAAGACGTAGTCGGTGCTCGAAAACCAATGGATGATACGAACAGTACCGTGTTATCTTTGGCAAATCGTGTTGATAGTTGATACTTACTGGTTTTCCATCCCCAATCATCGGACGAAAAAAAGACAATGCTTTCATTCTTCATTAATACTACCTTGTTTTTTATCAGATTTATTGCTTGCGACTGTATATTTGAACTAGATTCTTTTCACTGACGAAATACAGATTACCTTGAGGGCCAATTGTAACACCTTCATAGACACGCGCACCGAAAAGTTTCAATTCAGAAAGAAGCTCCCCAGTCTGTGGATTAACTTGAATCGCTTTTCTAGATTCTTGGCTCACTATAATTAAGGTTTCGCCAGAAGGGTCAAAAGTCATCCCGGCTATATCAGTGATAATGCCTGCGAACGCTACCTCTGCATCAAAGGGTTCTATAACTTCGAGACCATTATCATACGATAAATAGTCGCTCATGATTCCAGATGAAACATTAGCGTCAACATAAAATACTCTCATTATAGAGTTAGAGTCCCTACCGGTGCCTTCCTGAGCCGCGTATATTCTCGGACCTCTTTGTTCAGATGCGGGCCGATAAGCAACCGACTCTAGTCCCTTATTTTTTACTGGTGCTCTGTCAGACAATCTGAGAGTTAATTCGGAAGTGAAATACTGTCTTTCTATAACGTTTTGGTCATATTCAACAAGGTGAACAGTATTAGCCTCTGTCGCAATAGCAAGATGGTTACCATCTATGAAGGATATACCTTCAGTATCTCTATTAATTTTACCAGCTCTTTTGAGTTTTCCGACAAATCTAAAATTTCGATCAAACCGATAAATTATAGCCGAATTATTCTGTATTATTAAAAACTCATTGTTATATGGATCCCAGGTTATACCAGACGCATTGTTGCCAATTTGATTTACACGGAAGGGCCCATCGGTATGACCAAAGCTACTAATTCGAGTAGATTGATTAAAGTTCGGGATTAGCTGAGCAACTGGTTCAAGGGCTAGCGTAGACTCTTTTTCCTTATGAACTAAGTTATTAGTGGCGTACTCACCTGATTTAATGACTCGATTGTCCGATTTATTAACACACGCAACTAATGCGAACCAGCAGAATGCGAGCATTACCTTCTTTAATTTGTCTATTTTAATAATACTCTCCATCCGATAAATGACTTTGTGCGCTACCTTATGTCACAAACAACCTGCACAAATAAAGGGTCAGTAACATTTAACATCTAAGTTCATGTACTAAGTTTACCCATTAACATGCCTCAAATTAATAGAACTAAATCGACTAGTAATTTGCAATTATAGAACAGTTAATAGAGCTTTACTCACTGAATGGTTTTTATTATTTGGATGCGTACTTAATGACCTATAATTATAGGGTTTGAGACACAAGTCACAGGCTTACCAAGTTCGCAGAATAATGAGAACTTGGTCGCTCCAGAAAAGGAATATCTGGTCGATAATTGATGTATTAATTATATATCGCTATTCAAACCCTAGAGGTTGATTGAAGAATGAGTTCGACTAATACTATATTTCATTTATTGTTCCGGCAACTAGCCCCCGTCTGTCTATTGAGTTTCGTATTACTTGCGTGTGGTGGAGGAGAAGAATCTAAAACCGCTAAATTATCGAACTCCCAGAAAACACTTACTATCGAGGTTGAAGGAGGGGGTTCGGTAGGTGGTGATGTTGAATGTGCCAGTCAATGTGATTCAATTGTAGATTCTGACACAACCGTAACGATCACAGCCCAACCAGCTCAAGGATACGTTTTCCAACAATGGAACGGTGCTTGCAGCGGTTCTGGCAGTTGCCAAGTATTAATGAATAGCGATAAAACCGTCGCAGCTGTTTTTGTTAGTGAGTCGGAAGAACTAGACAATTTTCTGTTAAGCATTAGTAAAAATGGTTTTGGAGCGATAACTTCAAGCCCTGTCGGCATTGACTGTGGTAGTGATTGTAGTGAAATTTATTTGCAGAATACCCCTGTAACTCTTACTGCTACCGCAGACGCGGCCAATTCATTTACCGGCTGGAGCGGTGCTTGTGGGGGAACAGGTGCATGCGTAGTAACTATGACAGAAGCTCTTTCAGTTACTGCGAATTTTGAGCTCCAAGCGATTCCTGATATTTTCGAACTAACTGTAAATGTAAATGGTGACGGCATTGTGACATCTTCGCCTGGTGGCATTAACTGTGGAAATGATTGTACACAAGAGTACCAAACAGGAACTACGGTCGTCTTAACCGCAGTCGCTTCAGAGGGGTTTGAATTTGTTTCGTGGGGTGGGGCCTGTTCAGGGAATGACGGCTGTAACGTCTCGATGAATAGTTTACAAACGGTTCAAGCAGAGTTCCAAGCAGTTTCTCTGGTAGAGCACTCTTTAAATGTAACTACTGAAGGTAACGGCACCGTCATTTCGACACCTGCTGGAATTAATTGTGGGGTAGATTGCGAAGAAATGTATGCTGAAAATTCAGAGATAACTCTCACAGCAACTGCGGATACAGGTTTCTCTTTTGTCGGCTGGTCGGGTGCCTGTAGTGGTACTTCTAGCTGCTTATTAACAATGAACGAAGCTAAGGTGGTTACGGCTATTTTTATAGAAGAAACGGCCAACGAGTTTCTATTAACTGTTTCTTTGGAAGGTAGCGGTACAGTGTCTTCTTCACCATCGGGAATTAATTGTGGTGCAGATTGCAGCGAAGTCTATAGCGAGAATGCACAAGTTGTACTAACTGCAAACTCCTCTACAGGTTTCACTTTTCAAAACTGGGCCGGAGACTGTACAGGGAGTGTAGAATGCGTAATCACTATGGACTCCACCAAATCAGTTATTGCTGTGTTCCTAGAAGATGTCCAGGATGAATATGAGTTGTCCATAGTTGTGACTGGTTCCGGTCGAGTGACTTCTCAACCGGTAGGCATAGACTGCGAGAATGACTGTAACGAATTATTTGAAACAGATACAGTTGTATCTTTGACCGCAACTCCAGATCCAGGATTTGTTTTAAATCACTGGCAGGGCGGGTGTAGTGGAAATGGTTCTTGTTCAGTGACTATGGACGAGAATATGACCGTAACGGCAGTGTTCAGAGACGAAGATAGCTCAGGAATACTTATTGAGAATTATGTTCAACAGGGTGATGCGTTTCAGGTAGGCCAGATTCCAGAAAATGCATCAGGGATTACTTGGCACCCTGGTTTACAACAGTATTTAGTTGTGCAAAATGGCGCTGCTAGAATACATAGATTTGATGAGAACTTTGCCCATATGGGGTCATTTAGAATAAGTGGTATCAACACTGACACCGAAGGTGTTGCTTTTGTAGGCGATAATGAAATGATGGTGGTATCAGAAAACAACTCCGCCTCTCGCGTAACTGTCGATGAATTTAATGGAGATATTAGTGGCACTCCACCAACATCACAACAATACCAAGTACTAACTGAAGCTGGAGGGAACCAAGGATTAGAAGGAGTTGCAGTGAGAAAAGCCAATGGGGTGACCCCCGCAAGAGTTTACGCATGTAAAGAAGGCGGAAATGGTAGAGACTATAAAGTCGTTTATTTCGATATGCCGGAAGATATATCATCCGGTTACAATTA
>JAHRVB010000098.1 GCA_019090895.1 Kangiellaceae bacterium | reverse complement strand
ATCGTGAATCCCTCATAAGGTCCATCGAGAAAAAATGGGCCAATCAAACTGTTTTGCATTACCACTTCTTGGATAATCCAGCGCAATGGCGCGGTTCTTCTCGGCAGAAAGATGCCGCGCGTCGCGCGTTTGCAGAATGGAAAGGATTAGGAATCGGTCTGGAATTTGAAGAAGTACAGGATGCAGAAGAAGCTGAGCTAAGAATTGGATTTGAACAAGGTAGTGGTTCTTGGTCTTATGTCGGTAGAGATAACGTTGTACATGCTGTTGATCCCGCTGAACGAACCATGAATTTTGGTTGGGATTTAACAACGCCATATGGAGCTGATACCGCGCTCCACGAAATCGGACACGCGATCGGTTTTCCCCACGAACATCAAAATCCAAACTCGGGAATTAAATGGAATGAAGCGAAGGTGATCGAGCACTTTAGCGGAGCGCCTAATTTTTGGACTCCCGATAAGATTCGGTGGAATATCCTGCGCAAACTAAATGCTGGAGAAGTCGAAGGATCTCGTTGGGATAAAGATTCCATTATGCACTACCAATTCGATTCAGGTTTAATCATTGAACCTCCGACCTATCGAACGAATCCGCTAATCCCGGCAGCTGGGCTTTCACAAACAGATATTGACGAAGTTCGTAAATTTTATCCTGCGGTGACCACGCGCATACCTCAACTAAGACCCTTTGAGTCTCAATTAGTGTCTATTGAACCGGGAGAGCAGCTAGATTTTAAAATAGAACCACGTTGGAGTGGTCGATACACCATTCAAACCTTCGGGAAATTGGACACTGTAATGGTCTTGTTTGAAGAGCGAAATGGTGAGCCTAGATATATCGCCGGAGATGATGACAGTGGTCGTGACTACAACGCCAAAATTAAGGAAAGGTTAACCTCTGGTAGAACTTATTATCTGAGAGTGAGACTCTATTATTCACAATCGCAAGGTGCTGGTGCGGTGATGATGTGGTGAATTGTGCTCTGTTAATTCAAGTTAAGCAGAAATAGACCATCAAAGCTAAATCAATTTCTAAATAAGTAGAATAAAGGCTGAATAAGCAAGCGCGGTTGAGATCTCAGGAGTTGGACCGTTTTTCGGGATTAGTTCTGTTGTCGCTTCATCCATTAGAAAATTCTCGAATTAGTTAAGAAACTAAAGAGAGTGGAGGTATTTTCGAAGTATATAAAAGTCTGAGCCGAATTAACCTAGAGAGATTAATTGTTCTATATAGTAATTGCATTTTTAAAGTATTTTAAGAGGTAGTACGAGCGTGAATTACAAGTATTGGTTGTTATTGCTATTGGTGTTTTTGTCAGGATGCCAAAGTCCTTGGAGCATGAAAATAGAACAAGCTCCTCGTTATTTGGCGGTTCATAGCAAAAATAACACAAATTACTATCGAATAACTGTTGAAGGGAAAGCTTCATTAGGTAATGCCGAATTCCGTTCTGGCTGGTATCCTGCCGATGCAGTAAATAGTCTTTTTGGTGATATTAGCAAAGAAGGTTCAATAGAAGTTTTAAAGGCTAGAGAGGACATTAAAGCTGCGATTAATGAGCATTACCTCGCAGCTATCAAAGCATATTTGGCTGCAGCTCAAAACCCAAATACTAGCGAGTCAGAGTTAGAGAAGCTATTAAAAGCACAGAAGCGCATTTTATCGGTACCCGGGTCAGGAACTCCTTCACTTACTGGAAGTGTTGTTATGGAGTATGACCCGCGTAAAGAGCTTTTATTGCGACACTCTGACGACAAATTGGTTTTTATATTGTCTAATGATCCCACTGCAACAATCGAAGCGATAACTAATTTTGCTGAGCATCAAAAAACCAGTGTTCAAGTAACAAGGCTCGCGGAAGTCCTGAATCAGCAATCAGTCAATCAAGTAGCCTCGATGGAAGCAAAAAATGAGGCTTTGCAGAAAACAGACAAGTTGGTAATTAACAAAATTGAGCAGCTTGAGAAAACCGTAGAAAATACTGATGTAGCCAAAGAACATGTTGTGCAAGATTTAGAATCTCTTCTAATTATGCTGGAGAGTGTTAAATGAAAATAAACTTCTGCATTGCTTTCAATATCACTATGTCAGTTTTTCTAGCCGGTTGCTCTAGTACTTATATCAAAATTCAAACCGATCTCTATGCCGTCGACCCAACTCCTCCTACCGGGTTTTCTAGAGTGGAAGTTCAAAGCTCTAGAGAGCAGTTAAAAGTACTATCTGCCGAAGCGAAATTTAGAACGGAATCCTTAGGGGGATTAGCGGAATTGCAACTAGAGATTTATAAAATTGGTTGGCAAGGAATAATGGGGGGGCAAGTCAAAGATTTGTCCAGATTGCAAGACTATTTACTGGACTATCAATACTTACTGAGTGAAAAATTGAGAATGTTCGAATCAGAGCTCAGTAAAGTCGATGAACTTCTAATAGTTTATAACAATAAATTCACAGAGCTATCTGAAAGTAAAATTGTTTTAGAGAACATACCTGCATGTAAGGAAACCGGTTCGAAAGCTGACAATAAACGTGATAGGCGACAGTACTATAGGGACAAACAAAGAAGAAAAGACACTATAACTGAAAAGCTAAACATCCGCTTTTTAGAAGTACAAGCCGCACTGAACGGACTACGTTCAAAATATTTTAAATTTATCAAGGATGACGGGAAAGACGACCCTATTAAAGAAAGGTTGGCGGTTTTCTTGGAGGATGTTGAAAAGTATAGAAGTTATGTGAAGAAAAGTAGTGAATTCAAGGAAAGTATTGAGAAAACAGAAGAAAACATCGCGCAGCTGTTAAATAGGCGTTCTGAATGGATTTCAAAGTTAAATAGAAAATATAAAACTGCACTCAGCTCATCGATGGAAACAAGTGGTTCTGGTAGATTGTCGAGCTCGAATAGGTATGTAGCTGCTCGTGAACGACTACGCCTAAGTGAAGACGAAGAAGATTCAATAATAAAAATTGTTACCAGCGGAAGCCATTATTATAATCTTATAGATAGGCTGCAAGACATGGGGGACCCTGCTTGGAGGATCGTTTCCGATCCAAAAAATGAGTGCTTATGGAATAGTCAATTTAGTAAGACTTACTTTCGAGCTGAAGGAAACAATTCAGTCACAATTGTAAGAGATAGCCCAACGGTGTATAGACCGCAGTATGCTTCAAATGATCCAGCGGCTCTGATAAAGGGACAGTTACAAGTATCACGAGCTATCGCCAGTGCGGCTTTATCTGTAGCTGGCGCTGTGTCCGGGGTTCCTGTTTCTTCTTTATCGTCTACCGAAGATGATGGCGCGACAACTGGCGTTTCTCAAGCTAAAACTGATTCTGAAAACTTTGCAAAACGTAAAGCTAGAGTCGAAGAGATGGCAAAGCAAAGAACTGCGACATTGAACAGTCTAGCAATTGACCTAAGGAATTTGTTGATCGGGCTAAACAGTGAGAAGAGTACAAAAAGTGATAATTATAAAACTCTAATATCTAGGCTCAAATCCACTCTTTCTGCTCACAAAGAAATCCTTGCCATGGAAGTTTCGCCATGATGGTTAAGTTTCTTAATAAATATTCGGAACTTATCGTTGTTGTTAGTGTTGCACTCCTAAGTGTCATATTGCTAGCCTCAATGGAACAAGATTTACTAACAACGGTTTCGCTTCTGTTGCTATTGCTAATTATTGGTACAACTTTGTATCAATTTACACGGCGGTTAGATGAAGAAAATTTAAGTGTTGTATTTCGACTTGCCTATGGTTTTGTTGTTTTTACTCTTGTGGGGGCTGCCTATTTACTATTTGTGGTCAGCGAGCCTAAGTTTATCGGCAAGATAGCTTTAAATAAAAATGCATGCGACACATCAGAAGAGAAACAGTGCAAAGCGAAAACTCCCTATTCGTATGCAGTCGGGATTTTTCCAGGGTGTGACTATACGGCGGAGCGTTTTAAAAGAAAGCATGTAACGGGATCTGATAAGGCTGTAGAGGCTGGTGAAATTGTTGCTGCTGAAAAGAAATTTAAGCGAAGACAAACCTCAGGTATCCCCTACGAATCATTTTGTGACACATTAGCTCCACAATGGGTGCTAAGCATCGGAGGGAGCGTTTCTCAATGTTACATAGATGGTACATGCTCAAAAGTAAGAGATGAAAATAGTAAAAGCAAATCGGAGCTAAGAATTCAGCTACTAGTTGAAAATCGTGCATTGAAGAAGTTGCAGGATAAATTATCTAGAAAAAGAATAATAGAAAGAAAAATAAAAGATCAACCACCTTTCTACAAACGAGAAATCGGAAAACTGAAATCGGAATTGGCGGCATTGTTTACAACTGATACTGAATTAATGGTCAATGAAAATATCAAGGCCCATAGCCTCACAGTCGCAATGTTAGAGCTAGAAATTCAAGACTATCCTGAGGACGCCATCCTAGCACAGTCATTTTCACATCCGATTTCTGGCGGAATAGTAGTGCCGATATATTTTGTTGTGCTTGCTTTCTTAGGCGCATTAGTAGGGCTAATGCGAAGAGTGCCGGAGTATCAGCGTCGCTCCTCGACAAACTATCGCGAGACTTATGATGTTTCATCAGTTCAAGAGCGAGATCAACACAATCCGCCAATAACACCAGATCAAGCACGAGAATTCCTAATTTTTCAAATACTACAAGTTATATCGGCGCCTATTATTGCAATTGTTGCTTTTGCGTGGTTTGACCCGAGTAACAAAGCAACTTCAGTAGTACTTGCGTTTGCAGCTGGCTTTTCATCAGAAATCTTTTTGCTTGCGGTTAGAAAGGTTACGGAGACTGTCATCGGTCGAGGTATACCAAAATATACATCGAGAACGACGTATAGTTCGAACCAGAATAAAACGAATGATATTGAAAACATACTACCTATTAATGTAGCTCCAAGAGGGCCTGTAAACAACACAAAACCGAAGGCGTCAATGGCGAGTTATGTTTATAAAATTGGCGAGCGGATCGTCTTAGTGAAGAAATTGGCAATGTTTTTACCAGGTACACAAGGCACTGTTGTTGATATAGATTCAAATAATTATGTCACAGTTCGAACGACTAAAGACCACGCTGGCGAAGTCGTAGAATTTACATTACTTCCACAACAATCGGATTATTTCAAACCCTATGATCAAGTGACCAAGACCGATGAGGAGGGACCTGTGGGATGAGCTTGGAAAAAGGTAAAACAATTGCTCAGAACGGTTTGAGGCTCAGAGATTCTCCGAGGGATGGAGAAACATTAGGCATTTTACGGAAAGGAACTGAGATCGAGGTCTTAGGCCGGGAAACTTGGCTTCGTGTTAATGCAAACGGACAACAGGGATTTGTACTTGAAGATTATGTTGAGCCGGTAGAACAACACTTAGTCGGTAATGACGAAGAAGAGGTAGTGGTCGAAGAAGCCAAAATAGTCGTTTTTAGTAGCTCCAGGATGCAGGGAAACCAAATACGAATCAACTCTGGATTTATCGATTCTATGAAGATTCTCGAACAGTTATGCGAAAAATATGATTTACGATTACATATAACCAGCTCGTTAAGAGAACCAGGTCAAATCATATCTAACAATATTGTTGAACCAGCATCAATGTCTAATCACTTGATTGGTCATGCAATTGATATGAATATTGTATCCCATGAAGATTGGTTTAACAGTACGAAACTATCTGATTACGATTCTTTGCCTGATACGATTCAGTCATTTTTAAGTGATTTACAGGCCAAAGGGCTCAGGTGGGGAGGGCATTTCAGCAAACCGGATCCGGTGCACATCGATGATGCGACGAACTTAAAAAGTAAAAGCTATTATGTGACGCAGATTAATAAACTCTGGGGTGGGGCGGTGAGCTTAATCTAAACCCATTAAGTATAATTTGGTAATTATGACTCGGAACTATAAGTAGAAGTTACCTCTGCTATTTGTTGGTCGAGAAAAAACAAGCGGAAAAATGTATAGGAGTTCTCACCTATTATTCAGTACTTCTTGTGGTGAGTTAGAAAAGTTACAAAAAACCTAAAATAAGAAGTTGTATTTTTTAGTCAAAAGAAGGTGTTCCATGAATAAAGTCAATGTATTTATTAGCCACCGGTCACAAGATGTGAAGTTGGCCAACGTGATTTCGAAACACTTAAGAGAGTGGGGGATTGAAGAGAAAGCAATCTTTCAATCGACGGATCCGAAAAGAGGCCTAGGACCGGGGAGCACAATAAAAGCGGAGCTTGAAAAAAAGCTTGCTGATGTAAACATATTAATCCTGCTTTACACTGACCCTGAAGCCCGCTGGTTTTATTGTATGTGGGAGTGTGGAGTTGCGCAGGGTAAGTCATCGATAAAAACAAAGACAATAGTATTTCAATGCACAGAAGAAGAACCTGCTGTTTTTGAAGGTGAACTAAGAGTTATAATTTCAGAGATAGAAATTAAGCGATTTGTTGAAAATTTCCACAGGAAACCGGGTTTTATCCCTAGCGCAAAGAAAGAAGAAAAACCTGTAGCCTTTGCACCAGATATTGGGGACGACTTAATTCAGACGAGGAGCGAGCGCCTTTACGAAGAATTGGTTAACCATATTCCTTCTGGAACGTCTTCAAGTAGACATATGTGGGATTTTATCAGGTTGAGGCTAGATTCTGATTTTGTAAAAAAAATAGAGAACATCAAAGAAAAAAAGGGGAAAAATGCTAGAGAGGATATAACAAATATTATTGCAGAAAATTTTGAGATTAAAAAACCACAATATTCAACAGTAGGAGGTAATGTTGATACCGCTCTTAAACAATTTGGTTTTGCTTCGTTTGAAGACGGAATGAAGTTGGATGACCTTATCGTTCGTTGGAAAGAGAGTGACGAGTCAGAGGAGCATGATTGGATCTCAGACCTCTACGGTTCTATTTATAACTCTCTTACAAACTCTCCCTCAGTCCCTAGTAATAATATGATGAAAAGTGTACGAATTGGAGTTGAATGGTGGTTTTTGCCTATTGTGACCAGAATACGTAGCTACAGAGACGGTAGTTGCGAATTCGATTTGTATTTGGTTCTATCTAAAACTAGCGCATTGAAACCACTTAAGTAGTTGAAGTCGTTCGCAGACACATATTCGTTCAACAGATTTATGATATTCAAAAAAATAATGTGGACACGTCTTTCTTTGCTGCATTTAGTATTCTCAATGTTTTGATATTAGCATTTTCGGAATAAAGCGTTTCCGCAAATAGGGAAAAAAACGCGATTTTTTCACAAAAATATTTGCTGTAACCTAGAGGTTGATAAAATCGCAATAAATAGGGGGCTGTGTAAGTTTAACTTTTAAGGGCAGATTCATAGCGTAGGAAAAAATCAAAAGGCCGAACCAGAATAATGGGGAATGGGTAATATCCCATCATTAAAAAAGATTACCAACACTATAGAAACCACACATTTAAAATAAGGAGATAGAGCATGGAAAAAGTGATTTTTCGAGAAACTCCACCGATCGATATTGAGAATCAGGTCGATTTAAAAGGATTGCCAGGAACTGACTCCATAGGAATGGGGTACGATATATTCGCAGGGTCTTATGCTAGCCCTATGGCGACGACTGAACAACTATTCGATTTTTCATTTGACGATAAAGTCGATCTTGACGAAGGTTCATTCGGTAAACCCAAAAGTGTTCGTATTCAAACTTTACAAAATGCAGAAATAGATAAGTCTGAAGGTAGCACCTGCCGTAAATATCAAAAAGAGCTGGGCATCAAAGCAAGTATTGAAGGTAGTTACGGTTTTTTTTCTGGTTCTGTTTCAGCGCAGTTCAATAGCAATGAACAGCATTGTCAATCTTATAGTTTTGTTTCGCAAACTGATCGTTTCTACAAGTATCAGCTAACTCTTGAACCTGATAGCTCGTTGATTGAAATGGTACGTGAGAAAGTACGTAACGAACTTGATAATCTTGAACCTGCTGGGTTATTTAAAAAATACGGGACGCATTTCCTGAATAGTCTCATTATCGGCGCTACATCTATATATTCATCGGCGACTAATACGTCAGAGTATTCGTCCAGTGTCGACTATTCGACGGCGTTGAAATTGAGATACAAAAACCTAACGGGTAGCATTTCTGGCGAGATGTCCGTCGAAGAAAAAAAAGCTGTCAGTAGTCTTGAATCTTCTTCCAAAATTAGAATTTTTGTACAAGGTGGCCAAGCAGAAAAAGCAAGTACAATATTAGAGGGGTCGTATAAAGAATGGATAGAGACTATTGCGGACAATATGGCTTTTGTCGCCTTTAGTGAAAGAAATAGTCTGCTGCCTATTTGGGAGTTGTGTTCAGGTGAACGAAGACGTGTATTGAACGATGCTTATAATGACTATGCTCGGGAACAGCCTGTCGTAGATAATCCAGATATTGGACGTGTCCACCATTTCAGTACCAATGTCAGCAAGTCACGCCATTATCATTCGATGTTTGAAGATGATTATCCCGATAGCGATTGGCAATTACGCGATTCACAATTTAAGTTTTACTCCTTTGACGCCTCGGCAGATGACCGGGTTCCTATTTACCGTCTTAAGTCCGCCAAAAATGATCCGAAACGTTTTAAGCTATCGCAGAATTACAGCGTTGGTCATGGATGGGCCGATGCGGACCAGTCAAAACCGATATTTTGGGCTTATAAAGAGCGAGGTGAAAATAGGGTCGCAATTTTCGGTTTTACCTCACAGAAAGAACCTGGAAAACACGGTTGGCTTTACACGACAGACGAAAGTGTTGCTGGCTGGTCGCGGGATGAGACAACATTTTATGCACCTTTGGTTGACTAGGTTATTAGTTAGAGCATAAGGATGT
>JAHRVB010000097.1 GCA_019090895.1 Kangiellaceae bacterium | reverse complement strand
TTTTATTGTTTTTGTTAGTATTTATAGATGTTTTTTATGTACTTTTAGTTTATTTTACTACAGACACGTCGTAAGTACACATTTTTGAGTACTTTTTGTTCTAGTTTGAATAGAAAATTTGTTCTGCAATTACCCGTTACAAACCAGTGTCAAAACACTGGCCTATAAATGTATTGTATAACCTTAGCGACTAATTCCAAACTCAATTTTCGCCTTTTTATGTTTGCCATTGATTTAAAAGGCAATTCTGACATAATGCCCTAAACACAAGGACTTGCAGTAAATATAGGATAAAAGAATAAATGCAAATTGGTGTCAGTATTCACACTTACAATACCTATGGCGGACACTCTACCATTTCACTCGCCGGGGATTTCTTAGAGCTGGGCATTGGGGATTTTGGGACTTCTATTGAAGAACTTGAGATCCACGTCTATTTCCAAGGCGGTCACGCCAAGAAAACCCTTGAGTCCTTATTTGATCAATACCACAACTTCATTAAAGGCCTTCCAAGTACCAAGTTCTACAGAAAGAAGAATCGGTTTGAGTTAAATATCCTAAGCGAGCTAGGAGATTCAAGCTTGGTTAAAGGATATGGTCCACCGAAATTGGGATTGTTTATCGATAGCACCAAAGAAATTGTCGCGGCATTGGCATCCATTAAAGCTAAGTTGAAAAAAGGTGATCAATTCGATTTTGATGCATTTCTTTTATCCATGCAGAAAAGAATTAACGACCTGCCCGAGACTGAAGAAGAGTTTACTAAGCTACAGCAGTTGGTGGACGATGAGAGGAAACGAAAGCGTGATGCCATGGATGAGTGGGAAAAACTTGGCGTTGATTGGATTGATTACCATCCTCAAGCAAGAGAAATACTGGACTCCCCTTTTTACTGGAATTGCGCTGATGACTTTTCACCCAACGGTAATGACACAGGTGCAGACGTTCTTGGGTTCTATGAAGAATGGAGGCCGAAAAACAAAAAGCGTTCTGGAATCAGTTTTTTTGACAATCTAATGAGTGATTGGAAAGTATCACTACCGCCTGATGAGAGCGATGATTACGCTAGACAAACATACGAAGATTCTATCCTTGGCTTGGCATTCGCTCAATTGAAAATTGACGGCACTTGCGAACAAAAAATTGGTTGCCTCGCAGTTAATGCTATTGATGGGATAAAGAAGAGAATGACTGAGCTTCACCAAGATTGGGATTTATTTGAGGAAAGGATGAAAACCCTGGAAATCATGAATCAGAAGCTTAATGAATCGGCAATGGTGTAGCAATAGAGGTATGGATACAATCGAATACGATGAAGAAGCCGAACTAGATAAGTATGTATTGGCGTATTACCCAAACCTTATGACACGGCTTGAAGCTTTAGGTCAGAAAGCAGCGTTTGCTGAACAAAAAGCTGAGAACACTACATCCAAGGCTATGGCAGATAAACTCCGAGAAAAATGGGGAAGCCAGAACAATCCAGAGGTTGTTGCGGCGCTTTCAAAGGGAGTAGAAATCTTTAGGCGTACTGTAAGAAATAGAATTCTTCAGGATCACGCAGATGATGTATTTCTTAATAGATGTCCTGAATGCGATAAATTGGTAAGAACACCAAAGGCCAAGTTATGTTTATGGTGTGGCCATTCTTGGCATGAAAAAGTCCCCGACAAAAGTGAGACTAATTCACAATAATAATTGAAGCGTTAAACGAGTATGGATATGGACTGGCGGGCAACGACAGAATCTGAAGTTTGGGACATGATTAACGACTCGTATGATCGTATGAGTCCAGATCAAAAAAAATGTTGGGAACCCATTAAGGTGATGCCTGAGAAGTGGCAGCAAGAACCATATGGCAGTGAAGGCGATGGCTTTTGGGTTGTAGCTTTAATAGGAAACTCGGTCATTTGGTTCAACGATATTGAAGACGGTTTTAATCGCTCTTCATATACTAAGTTTGGAACAATTAATGAGTATTGGTGCAATCAGGATCAACTTGAATGGACAGTTCAACATGTTTTAGATCAGATTCATGATGGCTATGATTCAGCAGGATATTGTGGCGCTCCACAGCCTATAGCGTAGTCAAAGATAAGAGTAATTAATCCAAGAGAACTTATGGGCCATAGTATATCCGCGATAATAGGTAGAGCACCTATAAATAAAGAAAAAGCTGCTCAGTACGACTTACCATTCTTTGTAGAAAATGGTTTCGTGATTGTGGCATTGGACCCGAGTCATGCGGACTATTGGGATGAAAAACTTGGCTATGGATACGAAAACGTTAGTGACATTTTAATGGATACCAAATGCACCCATTTTTTTGGCTAAAGAAATTGGGCTAAGCGAATTTGCCATTATTTGCACCGACTACTTTGGCGGTGTTGGAGAACAAATCGCTGCGGTGTACCAGGGCGACACTCAAAAGTTTCCACCATCTGAAGATGGTATTTCTAATGCCTTGAAAGAGATTGGTGTAAAACGAAGCTTATTTAAAGATGAGTTCGATACAATCGGCCTTGGCAAATATAGAAACTGGGATGGGCTTTTCGATAAGTACGAAGATTTATAACAAGAGTTAGCATCAATAATGAGAATTGAACTTTTAAGCCTTACACAAACAGTCTTAATAATTCCGGGAAATACAGGAGTTACTTACACCAATCAGGTTGGTGGAACTGAGTGTGCCTATCCAGAGTTGGAAGGAAGTATTGTTCCCGTTGAGTACGACATACTGTTAGAAGATCCATTGAATTCGCTAACACTTAAAATTTGTAAACTATTCCCTGATGGAAATCCAGGGGATATTACCTGTGACATTGCTGATAAAATTCAATCACTGCTTGATGGCTCTCCCTACACCAAAGATATTAAGGTAGACCGATGTATGCTTGAGCAGTCTAAAGAAGCCTGGCTGAACGTTAAAGTTAAGGGTTCACTGGATGATACGATTGATTCAAGTGATGAAAAAACGGCTGTTTTAACTTGGCCAAATAGCGATTAAGTAATATCAATTACGATTAATTGACCAGAAACTCCAACATAGAGTTTCAAAGAGGAAGCCGTGATACAACAAGTAGCTGAAAGTGAATGGAATCGAATGTACGGATATGAGTTCTTGTGTGAGTTTCCATTTTCAGTAAAGGAAGTCTCCGATAATTTTGGGGTAGAGTTCGAAGAGTATTTAGAAGACGGCTTAGGTGAATGTTTTGCGGCAATTGTTAAAATCAAAGATAGTTTGTATTTTCTACGCGGCTACCTAGATATAAATCAGAAAGAGGCTGGTGTTTGTGTAAATATGCCTGGAGATCACCCTAACCCTGAGCAGGGACTTTCAGAAGTGGTTGAGAGCTTTAATATCAAAACCTCAGAACTACAAAGTGTTTGCGAAGATCTTTCTCTTCCTAAGTGGATATTAACTCGACAAGGCGATGATGGTAATGAAGTTGAGATGTGCCGTTTTTTAAGAGAACACACTGCTCTGTTCGTGATGAAGAAATATACCGAGCGAGGACACAAACAATGCTATTTTGTGCACCAGGAAACTTAATAATGGGTTCGAAATCCACGAGAGAATCAGTGTCTCAATTAGTCACAGGTAACAAGTGATGCGACACCCTACTAGAGCGGCAATTGATAAGTTCAATCAGATGTTCAAGCTACATGAAGATCCACGTATGCAAGATTGGGAAATAGAATGCGCTGATCCGGAAAGAGTTGAAGAGTTCATCAACGGGTATGACAACGAACCTCTCGATGACGACGATAGATTCACCTTGATGGCACTTATTTTAGGTTCGTTTGAAGAATATCATGGCTTAGAACAACCAGACGTTCACGTATGGGGCCGCATTAAGAAACGGTTAGTTGAACATCAACTAATTCATAAGACACACATAGAATACTACCAGTGCCTTGACGCAACTGATGAGGAAGAGTTTTTTCCAATTACAAAATTAATGAGAGAAATTGAGCTCTAAAGGAATAAAATGAAGATACTAGTATTAGTAATGGCCTTAACTTTCTTTCAGAATGCCAGTGCTGCCGAAAGCATGAGTTTTGTACAATACGATAAAAAGCATGCAGAGGTCGTTGAAACCGGGATTGAATCAATTATTTCGTACTATGGGGAAAATAGCCTTAAGGAAAAAAGGTCACTACTGCTATGTTTGGACAGGTACTTGGACCCTTATTATAAATACGACTTAAGTTATGCAGGGAAAATCTATAAATGGTTAGATAATGAGCTAACGAAGGCTCCCACTATAGAAATAAAAGAAGATATTTTCCAATTGCTTCAATACAAATCGGATTCAGAATATGAAGACTGTGAAATATTGGAAGACGGTGAAATTACTTGTGCTAAATCTTAACTGCTTTATAGACGACACCAGATTCTCGTTTATTGACTGCACTGCACTGCATACAGGCTTTGATGAAAAAAATCGATTATGAACAAAGAACTGCTAATAATAAACTTAAAAGAATCTGGCTCCAACGCTCCATCTTGGGATTTTATGCCAAATGATCTTTGGGAATATATTGTTAGAAACTTTCTTATTGATACCTGCGATTCATTTTCATTGGACTGTGTTACTGGTAAAGGTGAAATAGGAGCTGTTAGTCCGTTTTCAGATTACCAGCCTCAATACCTTAGTCAAAATAAATATTCACCTTTCTCGATACCAAGCCATGTTAAAGACCCTAAGAATTACTTGCTCGAACAACCCGCTTTTGAATTCAACGGATATGTCGCTAATCTGATGTTACAAGTCGAATTTGGATGCTGGTGCGTTAGCAATGAAGATACACCTGCCGATGAACTAGTATTTTGGCAAGGTGGTCAAGAGAAAGTACTGGCTGTACCTTACGAAGGAATGATTTTCTTTAGCAATTTAACTGCTGATGAACGAGCGAATTTACTTTCTGTCGACCAAAGAATAAAAGCGAATTTACACAACGCGGCATAAGCGGAATAAACCATGAATAAAGACCTATTGAAGTTAATTGATAAATATAATGATGCGGTAAAGTTGTTGTTTCCAAGAGTAGCCGAACACCTAGCTGTAAAGTTGCCAATATCTAATACTGAGTGGACAGGTATAGGCGCAGAACAACGTGGCGAGACTCCGTGCGGCATAAAGTATTTCATTCACGGATATGGCATTGCAATGAATGACGGGAAGGTTAAAGTTGATTTTGACTTAGGCGACTCAGGTCAAATAAACGGCTTTGATGCATGGCGGCTTGAAAGCTTTGTTGAAGAAAATAATATCAAAACAAACTTATCAAGCGGTAAAGATATCGAGGCAGCGATTAAGCTCGCAGAAGCAGATGGGGATGTAATTTTCTCTGGATATATCTTGTACTATTTAAACGCACGCTAAGGATAGGAAATGTCTGAAACTTATGATTCAAGCGATATTCAAGTTATTGACCTAAGCAAGATGTCGATGGCCAAAGTTATAGGCGAAATTGAAAAGCGACCATTATGTTGGCTCGCAGAGAAGCACATACGATATTTAGACACATTCATTACTGGCTACCTTATCGGCAAACAATGCCGCTCTGACAGTGCTGAGATGACCGACTTTAATCGCTATGTAGAGAACAAGTATAAAATCACTACAACGCATGGATGGGCTAGAAATATAAACCATATGTCCACTGATCCTCATTCAGCATTAGATATGTTTTTTGAGTTATTCAAAGAATGCAAGAATTCAGTTCAAAACTGACAAGAAAATTAAATTTGTGAATATCGAAAATTCAATCGCTAACCTCAAACATATCTTGCCTAGTGATGTTCCGATAGACATGGAGCTGTCCGAAATCGACCCTCCTTGCGGTGTGAAGGTTTCTAATGAGGAACATGTGCTTTTATTTAATGCGGGAGTTTCTGTTATTATTCGGTTCACACACGACTACGTTTACAAAGGGAATAGAAATAAATGCAAGTTTGCAGAACAATAGCTTTATTGATTTTAGTGTTCTTTGGTTCGCAATTATCAGCTACCCAACAGCAAAATGATATTGTTGAATTTCAAGGTAAGCAGGGTGAATTGGCTTTACATTGGTCATATGGCAGTCCTTTGGAACTATATTTCTCTCAA
>JAHRVB010000096.1 GCA_019090895.1 Kangiellaceae bacterium | reverse complement strand
ACAATATCCCATTTTTCAGTTTTTGTAAGCTTTCGTCCTGTTCTAGTTTTATCTAAAGATTCAAAGTGTTCAAAAAGTACATTGTATTTTTTGTCTGTTAATTTAGTACTTTTTTTGATCATACCTTCTACTCTAGAACTACCTAAATAAAGTGTACTTTCTGCTATAGAAAACTTGAAGTAATCAAATAATTTAAGCAAATGTAGTGAATGACAAACTAGATCTTCATAGTTCGCACTGATCTCTGTGTACGAGGAATTTTCATTGCAACTTTCTTTTGCGCCTTTGGTTAACCTTCTAACCAAGTTTAGATCAGAAAGGCATTTAATAGCTTCATTGACGCCCTTAATATCGATATGTTCTTTCAGTGAGTTCAGCAAATCGTTTAACTCAATGCTATCATCGTAGTTCCATTTTTTAATTGGCAAGTCTGTACTCTTTAACCAATTCAGTACTTCTTCTTCCGCACAGCTAATGACATGTTCAATGTCAAATGCACTATTCGTGCGATCCATATATTGACGAAATTCTTCAGCGCTTTCAATTGATGTTGATTCGTTCCTGATAGCGGATACACGTTTATTATTTGAACCAAATCTGTTCTGAGTTATTGTTGTTTTGCCTTTTACCGTAACTTTGAATTTTTTCTTGTCCAACGCTCTATTTCCTTTAGTTAGCCTAAAATTACACGAGTTAATTCATCAGTTGTTAATTACCTTTGAATTATTGTCACGAAAATTAGTATGAATAACTCCTCTTGATCCGGCTTCAATAAACTCAGACCACCAAGCCATAAGCTTAACTCTTCTTTCAATATACTCAGCGCGATTATAAGCAGCTCTCACCTCATTCTTATCAACATGAGCCAAAGCCGCTTCAATCACATCAGGATCAAACCCTTGTTCATTCAAAGCTGTACTAGCAATAGAACGCATGCCATGAGCGACTAAAATATTATGATAGCCCATTCTTTTAAGTGCCATATTAGCAGTAGAAGAATTAGCGTGAGTTCTTGGGTTTCTATCCGCTGGAAATAGATGTTCCCGATTTCCACTAACTGGCTTCATTTCTTCTAAAATTCCTAATGTTTGATTTGTTAGGGGTACAGAATGAGCCTTTTTCGTTTTCATCCTTTCAGCTGGAATGTTCCATCGCTTGTTTCCAATTCATATAAAATAAAAAATTCGTTAAATTAGAATTGAATTTCTTCAAACTAATAACCATACCTACAACCACTTTGCAAAACAACTAGACAAATCATTTTTTTTTTGCATATACTAAGGCGATTATTAATAATAAAAATATCAATTTTAAAAGTGAAAAAGGACTTTCTAAAATGCAATCTGTCAATGCCCGCTCGTTTTTTCTTGTCTTCTCAACGTTATTTTTTACATCAGTTCAAGCCGCTGCACCTTCCATCAGCTATGTTTCTGGCAGTGGCCCACATCCGCTAGGAACGACACTCGTTAATATAGAAGTCGCGACGGACGTTAATGCTAATTGTCGTTTAAATGATAGTGACGATGGCAATCCGTCACAGTGGACCACGCTATTGGCGACAACCAATGAGTTAAATCAAACCAGTCAAATTACAGTAGCGAATGACCAAGATACAACGCGTTATATTCGCTGTAGAAACCTTTCAACCGGCGAAGTAAATCAAACCAGTTTTATTTTTAATATTACATTTGCCGCTAGTAATAATACACCGCCAAGTATCGATTCAACTGGAATAGCGAACAGTACCGAAGACACGCTTTACACTTATGATGTTGAAGCGAGCGATCTGGAAGACGGTACAACGCTAGATTTTAGTTTGATTAACCCACCCGGTGATATGATTATCAATAATAGTACAGGGTTAATTACTTGGACACCTGTTAACGATGATGTTGGCAACCACCTCATCCAAATTGAAGTCACTGATTCGGGCGGCTTAATGGATTCAGATTCCTATACGTTAAGTGTTGCTAACGTCAATGATTTACCTATTCTTGAATCAACACCCGTCACGACAGCGAATGAAAATTCAGTTTATAGCTATGATGTAGATGCCACCGATCCAGACTCCGGTGAACAATTAGAATATGAATTAGAAGTTAACCCAACCGATATGGAAATTAATGAGGTCTCGGGGTTAATTACTTGGACACCCACGAATGCTCAAATTGGTGATCAAGCCGTCGTAGTGTTGATCAGCGATTTGAATGGAGCGAGTCTTCAACATAGTTTTACCATCACAGTGAGTGAAGTCAATGTGGCTCCTGAATTTTCCAGTACGCATGAGTTAACAGCAACTGAAGGTGTTTTATACGATTATCAAGTGCAAGCATCTGATGACAATACTAATGACGTGTTGAGCTATGATCTGATTAATCCACAGACGGGAATGAGCATTAACAGTGCTTCAGGTGTGTTTGACTGGACACCAACAAACGCTCAGGTCGGTGCACAAGACGTGATTGTCACTGTTACCGATTTAGGCGGTTTACCTGCACAGGATACATTTACTATTATTGTTGCAAACGTCAATGAAGCACCAATATTTACTAGTGACCAAATAACTATCGCAACGGAAAATCAGCAATACACTTATAATGTCAATGCTGAAGATGACGATGCAGGCGATAGTGTCGCCTACAGCTTGTCTGTTTCGCCCTCAAATGACATGACTATTGACGATGTGTCAGGACTCATTGAATGGACACCTAATAGCAGTGATATCGGAGCTCATGACATAACGATTCGTGCCACCGATCTGGATGGCCTCTTTGCTGCCCAGAGTTTTGAGATCACGGTCAGTGCAGAAATCAACGATGTGGGACCAGTTAGAACTTATGTTTCAGGTGCAGGACCACATCCGTTAGGAACTACTTTAGCAACCATTGAAATAGCCACTGATGTCACTGCAACGTGTCGTTTAAATAATGTGGATGATAATAATCCGGTAGGTTGGACGACGGCTCTTAATTCAACCAATAATGGCACTTCTCATACAGCAGACATCGCTTTAACGAATGATGAAGATACCACGCGCTATATCATTTGCAGAGATAGCTCCACTACCGTCGTCAATGGCGTTGCTTTTGTGTTTGATATTACTTTTGAAACGTCAGTCAATGAAGCGCCGACGATTACCGTTATTAATGATCAAACCATCAGTGAATCTAGTGCCACCGGTAGTTTGCCGTTTACGGTTTCAGATGTTGAGACAGCTGTTGATGATTTAACTATCACCACTAACAGTAGTGATCTTGTTTTAGTGCCTTTGAGCGGTATTGCTGTGTCTGGTAGTGGTGCTAGTCGAAGCGTGGTTGTCACGCCTGCAAATAATGAAAGCGGCAGTGTCACCATTACCTTAACGGTTTCCGATGGTGAGTTAACCGCCGAAGAAAGCTTTGTTGTCACTGTAACATCGGTAAATGATGCACCAACGATTACGGCCATTAATGATCAAACAGTTGATGAAGACACGGCCACGAGTAGTCTCAGCTTTACGGTAGATGATGAAGAAACGGAGGCCAGCAGTTTAACGATTACTAGCAGCAGTAGTGATCTAGTATTAGTACCTTCCGCGAATATTGTTTTGTCTGGCAGTGGAGCTAGTCGAAGCGTGATTGTGACGCCAACAAATAATGAAAGCGGCAGTGCCACGATTACATTAACGGTATCCGATGGTCAGTTAACCTCCGAAGAGAGTTTTGTAGTAACGGTGACGGCTGTCAATGATACGCCGACTATCACCAGCATCAATGATCAAACGGTTACTGAATCGAGTCCAACAAGCAGCTTAAGTTTTACAGTAGATGATGAAGAAACATCTGCCAGTAGTTTAACCGTCACGAGCAGTAGCAGTAATACGATTTTAGTACCTTCAACAAATATTGCATTGTCTGGCAGTGGAGCCAGTCGAAGCGTGATTGTAACACCCGCAAGCAATGAAAGTGGCAGCGCCACGATTACCTTAACCGTGTCGGATGGTGAGTTAACCGCAGTAGAAAGTTTTGTGGTTACGGTGACAGCGGTCAATGATGCGCCGACCATCACCGCCATTAATAACCAAACCGTTAATGAAGATACGGCGACTAGCAGTCTCAGTTTTACCGTGGCTGATACAGAAACAGCAGCCAGCAGTTTAACGGTGACTAGCAGCAGTAGTAATGCGATTTTAGTGCCTTCAGGGAATGTTGTTTTGTCTGGCAGTGGCTCAAGTCGAAACGTAGTTGTGACTCCAGTAGCAAATGAAAGTGGCAATGCCACAATCACCCTAACGGTGTCGGATGGTATGTTAACCGCATCGACGAGTTTTGCGGTGACAGTAACCTCAGTGAATGATGCACCGACCATCAGCGCTATCAATAATCAAACCATTAATGAAGATAGTGCCACTAGTAGTCTCAGTTTTACGGTGGCTGATGTAGAGACATCTGCCAGCAGTTTAACGGTGACTAGCAGCAGTAATAATACGAAGTTAGTGCCTTTAGGGAATGTTGTTTTATCTGGTAGTGGAGCCAGTCGAAGCGTAATAGTGACGCCTGTTGGTAATGAAAGTGGCAGTGCCACAATTACCTTAACGGTTTCCGATGGTACGTTAACTGCCGTCGAAAGTTTTGTCGTAACGGTGACATCAGTGAATGATGCACCGACTATCACTGCCATTAACAATCAAACGGTGAATGAAGATACAGCCACTAACGATCTCGAATTTACCGTAGCAGACACAGAAACTTCTGATGGCGATTTAACCGTGACGAGTAGCAGTAGTAATACGACTTTAGTGCCTTCAAGCAATATCATGTTGTCTGACATTCTTGGCAATCGCAGTGTGACTGTGACACCTGCTGACAATGAAAGTGGTAGTGCAACCATCACCTTAACCGTTTCTGATGGTACGTTAATCGCCATAGAAAGTTTTGTGGTCACCGTAACGTCAGTGAATGATTTGCCCACCATCACTAATGTCAGCAATCAAGCAATCAATCAAAATGCGGTGACGGGGAGTATCCCTTTTACGGTGGGCGATGTGGAAACCACAGCGAGCAATCTAACCGTTACTAGTAGCAGTGATAACACTGTCTTAGTGCCATCAAGCAATATCACTTTATCTGGCAGTGGTGCCAGTCGTACGGTGCAAGTCACCCCTGCAACGAATGAAAATGGCAGTGCGACGATTACTTTGACCGTCACGGATGGTAGTAGCGCTTCGCAGAGTACTAGTTTTCAAGTCACAGTGAATGCACCGCCGACCGTGGATGCGGGTTTGAGCCAGACGGTGAATAAAGATGCAGTGGTGAGTTTGACCGCTACAACATCAGATCTTGATGGCAGTATCGAGACCTATTTGTGGGAGCAAACGGCTGGACCGACGGTGAGTTTCTCTGGGGCGGATACCGATACGTTATCGTTTACAGCACCGAACTATACGGTGGATACGGACTTGTCGTTTAGTGTGACAGTGACGGATGATGGCGGCCTAACGGCCAATGATAGCGTGACGGTGACCGTTGTGGGTGTAACTCCTGACTGGGCGAAAAATGATGCGGTCACGGTCATAGACGATCCTATCCAAGATTCCCCCGTTGTTCCTGACAATCAATTGATAGGCGCATTGCAAGGTCAAGCAGGTGTGTCGGGTGGAGCCGCTAGTTATTCTATTCCCATTACTTTGCCTCCGGGTCGTGCAGGTATGCAACCTAGTGTCTCGCTTAATTATTCCTCGCGTAATGGTAACGGGATCATGGGTGTCGGGTGGTCTTTATCAGCGGGTTCGAGCATTTCACGCTGCGCTGCAACCTACGCGCAAGACGGATTCACTGGTGGTGTCAAATTTGATGCCGAGACCGACCGATTATGTCTCAACGGTCAACGATTAATGCATACCAATGGCGGTAATTATGGCGACAATGGCGCGGAGTATCGTACTGAGATTGATAGCTTTGTGCGAGTCACCCAACTAGGTGCTATTAATGATACAACGACCAGTTTTACCGTTGAGCACAATGATGGACTGATTCAGTACTTTGGTGAAGAGGGCGGCTATGGCGCTCAAGTCATCCCTTCCGACCAGACTAAAACACTTTCATGGATGATTAGAAAAGAAGCCAAGCATAGTGGCAACAACAATATTTTGTACCAATACTCAGTCGAGGCCGATGCAGAAGTATTGTTGTCCGATATTTTTTACACAGGTACACAAGATACTGCAGGCAATCGTAAAGTCAGCTTCGTTTATCGAGACGACCGAACTGACACAAGCACGAGTTATATTTCTGGCGGTAAAGTGCGGCAAACAAAATTGTTAAGTTCGATCACATCCTATGTCGACCTTCAGCAAGTAGCGAGTTATTCACTTAACTATGATGCATCTGAATCTGGCACTGGGATCACGAGTAGTACCGCTACAGAGCGACCTATTTTAAGAAGTGTAAAGACTTGCGGCACATTGACTACCGATTGCTTTAATTCAACGACGTTCGAATGGCTGGAAGGAAAGACTCAATATCAAATCGAATTATTAGAGGATGTCGACGGTGGATCATTAGCATCATTTAACCTAGATGAATTCGGAGCACAACCCATATATCAATTAATGCCACATGGTGATCGCAATGGTGACGGTGTAAGAGACTGGCCGACTTCCTTTGTCGATGCGGAAGGTCATCCTACCTCTAATCCCCTTGGTTTAGAGTTGTGTAGTTACAGTCAAATATCAAAAAGTCGAGTTTGTGTGGATGGCGATTATGACTTAAACGGTACGACGGATACTTTGCGAATTAACAATAGCCTGTTGGAAATTGGTGTGACTGTCGATGGCAGTAATGGCATTGAAACTCAATGGTTAACCACGGATATACCAATGGATCCTGGCGTTCAAAAGTACGATGAAGTGAATAACGTGGCCGATTTTAATGGGGATGGTTGGACTGACCTGGTGATTACACGTCAGGTCAATACGGTGATAACCGCTTATGTCTATTTTAATACCCAAGATCCCGCTAGTCCTTTCAGTCAGAGTTCGTTTCAATCTATTTACGCGAGCACGACGACTTCCGGTGCTATTTTTCAGCACATGGGTGATTTGGATGGAAATGGACTCCCTGATATGACTCTAAGTTATCAAAGTTCTGATTTTGTTAAACCTTATGTTTCACTAATGATATTGACCAGTCTTGTGGGCGATACCCTTCAATTTGAAAGTGTTGATATTGATTTTTTCCATGGTGAATTTACTCAGTTTACAATGTTTTTTGATGTCAACGGAGATGGTCTTCAAGATTTACTTGGTTGGGACGGTGAACAAAACGGATCTCAAAATTTGCATGCACGAATTAATTTAGGTAACGGCACATTTTCCGATGATATCGACTTAGGCGAAAACAGCTTAATGCCATCAAGGCGTTTCAAAAAGTTTGTTGTTGGGCAACCTGGCGAAAGAGAATTCCAGTTTGCGCCTAGATATGCCGATTCTTTTAAAGTGATGGATATCGATGGTGATGGTCGTAATGAGCTACTGATGCCAAGTGACGATCCTGCTGATATGTTAGTAGAAGGCTGTGTACAAGCCTTGGATGACAATGTCCTAAAAGATTTTTGTGGCGCCGCTGTCTATGGTGATACTGAGAACTTATCGCAAGGAGCGACGGTTTATGCGCCAATAGGCAGTCAATTTGATTACAGTATTTATCGATATGTGGCGATGCGATTTTCTGAAGACGCTAGTGGCAATATAGTTACAGAAATGATGAGTACCGCGGAAACAAACTTGATTGGCGGTGCTGCGGGAAGTACCCAAGTGGTCGATGCTTTTGGTAAAGGCTTGCCTGATTTGATTTTCAAAATGGGGTGTGGCGACCCGGCGGATGATGGTTTTGGAGTGCCTTGCAAGGTAACAGCGACCGCTGATTTTGACGATTCGCCGCTTGCGGGATTAGCCTTTGAGCAGGTCTATCAAAATCGTAACTACGGCTCTGCGACTAGCATTTCGACGACGAGTGATTTTGAGCCGCGGGATATGTTGACGGCTGTGACGAATGGTATGGGCGTAGAAAGTCGATGGAGTTACCTGCCGCTATCATCGAGTCAAAATTCAGATTCAACTGTGAATACGAGCGCTTATAAAGTCTATAACAAGACGGAAGCAGAAACCGCCGTTGACGGCGATGCACTATTCGCTTTTGCTTCAAGTATGTACGTGGTGACTCAATTTAGTCAGTCGGACAATACAGGTGATTATAACGATACGACCTATCAATATCGCGGCGCAGTATACAACGCTCAAGGTCGAGGCTTTCAAGGGTTTAGACAAGTTATTGTTGATAACCCGAGTGACATTCGCGCTGTAACGGATTTTGATCAGCAATTCCCATTGACTGGTAGTGTGAATCTGATTAGAACCTGTTTAATTGATACCAACGACAGAGGCTCTAATTTAGATTGCTCGAACGATAAACTCAGTCAGCAAGATATGACCTATTTTGTCATTGCAACCGCGGATGCAAAATCGTCATGGCCAGTTACAGAAACGAATATCAGTAAAACATTCGATAGTGTAACTGGAAATGAACTCTCTATTAATACGACTACCATTAATCTCGCTGATGTAGACCTTTACGGTAATATTCTTAAAACGATCGTCGAAATTGACAATGGGTTCAGTGAAGTTAAAGTTACCACGGATAATGTCTACTCGCATGTCAATGTGAACGATTGGTGGATCAGTCAATTAGAAACGACCACTGTGACTTCCGAAACGGAGGTTGGCTCAGCGGTTCACGATACAGTGCTCGATCCTGACAAAAAAATTGAAACACGCTACACTTGGACAACTGATCGCCTGCCGGATTTACTCACTGTCACACCAATACTAGGCGGCGGAAAAATAACGGTCGTTGATACTGACTACAATACTTTTGCATTGCCGACTAAAATTCAAACGTATGAAAGTGGATTGGCCGGTAACGCTAGAAGTGTCACAACCAGCTATTCCAATGATGGTCAAACAGCCGTTGACGATGGCTATTTTGTTCACACGGTGACTAATGACTTAACCCATAGTGTTACAACTAAAACTAGTCCAGAATTTGGATTAGCGATTGAAGTAACCGATGCGAACGGTAATAAAATAGCAACCAGTTACGATTCTTTTGGTCGGGTCGAAGAAGTCACCCCACCAGTTGAAATCGGTCGACCGAGTTACAGTCGGTTCGCTGATTGCTCTGGTGGTTGTGACGAAGCTCTGTCCATTGTTCCGATAGATTTGTCGACTTTAATTGTGCCCGATGTCGCGGCACTGATCGCGTATAAAATAACCACCTATTCGGCGGGTGCCCCTGAAACAACATTATACAAAGATAAGTTCAATCGAGTCTTATTTGCTAAGACACAAGGATTTGACGGCAGTCCGATATTTGTGAGAACTGAGTATGATCACCTAGGTCGTAAAGTGTTTGAATCGATCCCATCATTTGTAGTGGATGAAGACAAAGGCGTGCATTTCGTGAGCTATGACCAACAAGGTCGATTGCTCGAAAAGCGCACCGACGAGCCGGATGGACAATTTTTCACTGTGACCTATGCCTATACGGACCATGCCACTAGCATTCAAGCGGTGGGGAGTAGTGGCCATACCATTAATATGAGCCGAACCCACAGTGGTAATGGTCAATTACTTAAAACCATCGATGGGATTGGCGGCGTCACGGAATATGCCTATGACGCGCAGGGCAATCCTATTATTTTGAAAGACGCCAACTTGAATTCAATCCAAGCGGAATACAACGCCTTAGGTCAAAAATTATATGTGATTGATCCAAATATGGGGCGCAAGGAATTCACTTACACGGCATTTGGCGAAGTTGATACAGAAAAAGATGCCAAAAATGTGATCACAGATTATGACTACGACATTTTAGGTCGCCTGACTGAGCGCACCGCCGCGGGAATTTTAGAAGCGTCTTTTACCTTTGATTCTGCGGATAAAGGCACAACCGGTAACGTTTGTTTAGGTGCACCCGCGGCGGAAGTTCGTGAAGATTCTGGAGATGACTTTAATAGACAATACACTTATGACGATAGCTGTCGACCAAGCGCCGTTGTCACCAATATCGATGGCACACCTTATACCCAATCGACGCAATACGACGGTTTTTACGGCCGTGTGAAAGGTACACAAACGGTTTCAGGCGTTACCATCGAGAATATCTACAATAGACGAGGATATTTAACGCACAGTAAAAACGCTTCTAGTGGATACGTTTATCAAGAAGCCACTGATATGAATGCGAAACTGCAATTAACGGCTGCCAGTAAAGCGAATGGTGTGCTTAGTGAAGTATTGGAGTACGCCGAAGAAACGGGTCAAATGTTGCTAGTGCGAACTGAAGCCAGCGGTAATTTGCAAAGACACCGGATTGCCTATGAGTACAATGATTTTGGTAATCTCAAATTACAACAAGTCGAAGAAATGCTGGGTGATGGCTCGGTCGTTACTTATGACGAAGATTACGAATATGATGATTTGCATCGACTGACTATGTCTCATCGTGTGATTAATGGTATCGAAGATACCCTTAACTACGACTATGACGCGGTGGGTAACATCAACATTAAAGATGATTTTAGTACTGATTTTACTTACGGCGATATAGCACGTTCCAATGGAAATGCTGGCCCCAATGCGGTAAGACAAGTCGTTAAAACAGCCGCTTATGGCGGAGGCACGGTGACTTACGCTTATGACTTAAATGGTAATATGACTTCCGGTGATGGACGTACTTTAAGTTACAACGTGTTTAATAAACCACTTAGTATCGAGAAAGGTGGGATAGCCAGTAATTTTAGTTATGGTGCCAATCAAATGCGCTACAAACAAGTTAAAACCGGTCTACCTGATGGTACGGAAACCACCATCTATATCGACAAAGCCTATGAGGAAATTACTCAAGATGGTGTGACAAAAAAACGCAGCTATCTGGGAGATGCTATTCTTACAGAAACTATTGGCGGAGCAGATGCGGGATATAAAATCGGTTTTGTTCACCGTGATCGATTAGGATCAGTAGTGACGATTACAGATCATGCGGGTGTCGTGGTTGACAATAAGAGTTTTGATCCTTTTGGAAAGGTACGTAAAGGCAACATGGATAAAGTTGATCCTAATAGTATTGCTAATTTGAGTGTGGTTGCTTTACTAGGAGGATATGATTTACAAACCAATCGAGGGTTTACCGACCACGAACATTTGGATGATGCTGAGTTGATCCATATGAATGGACGGGTTTATGATTATAACTTGGGGAGATTTTTGAGTGTTGACCCGTTTATACAAGATGTTGGTAACTCTCAAGGAGTCAACCCTTATTCTTATATGATGAATAATCCTCTGATGGGGACTGATCCGACGGGTTATGAAATTAAATGCGATACAGATTGGTGTCATGGAGTACCACGTAGGGACAGTGATAGTGATGATGGTCCGGGTGATGAAAGTAAAGAAACTGACAATGGTTCTGAAGATACAACGCCTGTAACTATAACAGGAAGCCGAAATGATCCTTCGGTTGACCTTCCTGATATTGGCTCAGTTCCATCGCAAAGCTCGCCAAGTGACAAGGGCGGAGCCGGTCTTCTAGATACAGCAACCCTAGCAACCCTCACTGGCGCTACTGCAGCTCGAAAAACACCTGCACCAGCTCAAATTAAAGCAGCTGTAGGTCTTGCCGCTGCCGCCGGTACTTATCTCGGTTTAAAGCTTAAATCTACAATGGCTGATGATGATGCTTCCGTTTTACCACTACCATTAGAATTACAAACTAGAGCGCAGCAAATTGAGACTTATGAGAAAATGGCTGTTAAGTTGAAAACGATGCGAGAAGACGATAGTGAAGCTGTATTTATATTATACCATGGTACAGATAAGCCCACCGGTTTGAGGTTGCTCGCAGGGGAACCTCTCAACTTTTCACTTGCAATGGAAAATAGAAAAACAAATGGAGAGACGGGGTTCTATTTAGCCACTAATTTTGATGATGCTCTTTATTTTGCAGAAAGAACAGGTAATGGTTATGTTCTTCAGTATACTCTCACTGAGAGCGCTATGAAGAGCCTATTACTTTCCGGTTCTACAATAAAGAGTATTCCTCCAGGCCAATTTTACTTCCCAAAAGGTTTAGAGTTTTTTACTCCACCTTCAGCATTTCCTACATTTAATAGTCAAAGAGCCAAAGGTGATATAATTGTAAGATAAGAATTACCCACAATATCGAAATAAGAAAATAAGCAGACCACTACTGGCCCATTTTGGGCTTGGAGAAAAGAATGAACGATAAAACTACCTCAATTACTTATTTAGAAAAACATCCTGAAATGGTTTTTAGAGAAGGTAAACCAACAGCTCATGAGTTGATGTCCGGATTAATTACTGATGCTATTACATCCGGAGTGAAGTCGCTTTTAGTTAAAAAATTGGATAGCTGGTGGGTTGTTAATGGTGATATTGATTGGACAAAGAAAAACAGCAGAGAAATAGATGATTGGAAAGAAATCTTTAATAGTTTAATTCCCAACAATATTGTCGGGCCAACTTCTAGCCGAACTGAAGTTATTGTCAGAGTCTTTTGTGAAGGTGTTTTTCTCTATGACAGTACTTCAAGAGAAAAATGTGAAATAGGGGAGCTTCCCCCGCAAGAAGTAACGGAAGTGGTTTTTCAAAACGATGGTTTTTCCATAGCATTTAAGGTGTAACGCCACATTCAATCTGGAAACCCGGTATCACGGTACGCATGACGAACTATTGGGGTCGAACTATTGGAACTATTGGGGTCAGATTGAACCTCCCCCAGTTTAACGGACACTTT
>JAHRVB010000095.1 GCA_019090895.1 Kangiellaceae bacterium | reverse complement strand
TGTTGCAAAAGCGGTTGCTGATGATCGTGCCGCAAATGCGCAGGCTGTTATGGATAAAGACGCACAGCTTCAAGCATCATTAAAGTAGCAAGTATATGCCAGTGACGTCCTCATAATGACTAATTGGCAGCTAAGGCAAGTACTCAAGTCACTTAAGCAAGGCGGAGTCATCGCCTACCCATCCGAGTCTGTCTATGGACTCGGATGTGACGCACAAAATCTAGACGCTATCGCTAAGTTGCTAGATATCAAACACCGCAGCTACACAAAAGGTCTAATTGTCTTAGTCAGCCAAATCGAACAGGCGTTTCCATTAATAAACTCCCTTACCATCCAACAAATTAAGCAGATCCAACAACCAAAATCCCGCGCGACCACTTGGTTAATCAAAAAGTCGGACAAAGTTTCTTCATTGTTGGCTGGAACCCATTCAAAACTAGCCGTTAGAGTCACCAGTAATCCAATTGCTAAATCACTTTGCGAGGCAATACAAGGACCGCTTGTATCAACTAGCTGTAATCGTAATGGGAAACCAACAACCACGGCGGCTCTAGTTGTTCGCAATAAATTCAATTTCAAAGTCGATCAGGTAATCGCTGGCTCCTGTGGCGGTCAAGCTGCTTCACAAATCATTGATTTAGAATCCGGCCAAATTCTCCGCTCCTAACTCCCAGCTCCCAGCTCCCAGAAATTACTCAATTCCAACTTAAAGTATTTGCATTACCAATTTACTTGATCAATACTTGATTAGTCAACAATATAGCAAGAGTAATTTATGAACATCAAAACACAACAAACAGAGCTCGCATTCTCTTTAGTTAAATTAAACACCCGAATACTCAAAAGGTTAGATTCGCCACTGAGCCTGCACGGCATTAATTTGTCTGAATTCATGGTGCTTAGAAACCTTAGCCAGGCTCCTAATCAAACTACCAAACGAATTGAACTCGCTGAGAGTGTTGGATTAACAGCGTCTGGTGTAACTCGGCTACTATTGCCTATGGAGAAAATAGGTCTTGTGCAAAAACAAAAAAATCCCAGGGATGCTCGTGTCAGCTTGGTTAGACTGACGACAGCGGGCCAAGGAATCTTAGACGATGCAACCAACACCTTTGAACTCAGCTCAGCCAATTTATTCGAATCATTTGGCTCAGCGGAATTATCTGATTTATTAGGTCTGATTAATAAACTCTAAATAAAGAGACAAAAGCGTTTAAAAATGTGGGTTTCATCTCAATGATTCGCAAAGTAATTCTACCCATGATCAATAGTTATTTGATCTCGGACGCTGGTTGGCTTTATCCTTTGCATCTAATTATTATGTCAAAGGTTTATATAATGGAAGTCTTGTCAGACCTATTTTCCCAAGCGGCTACGCTCATGTTGGTCGGAATGCTGTTTGTATTTGCATTTCTTAGCTTGACGATTTTAGTCATAAAAAATGTCATTGCTCCGCTGGCAGAACGATTTCCAGACCCGGTTCCAGTAACTCGTTCAACACGAACGTCTCAAACGACAAGTAGCACAGACAAACAACAAGATGAATCAGTCGTCGCTGCAATTTCGGCAGCAGTTACTCAATATCGACGAGACAAATCGTAATACCATAACTTGTCTCAATTATTATGACGATTAACACTTTTGAATTTAGACCGAATAACTACCAAAACGAAGGAACCTAAGTATGTCAAATCCCGCCAAGCCACTCGGTATCACAGAAGTTGTGTTAAGAGATGCACACCAATCGTTATTGGCGACCCGCCTTCGCTTGGCCGATATGTTGCCTATCGCCCCTTTGTTAGATGAGGTAGGATTTTGGTCAATAGAATCTTGGGGCGGCGCTACTTTTGATTCTTGCATTCGTTATTTGGGCGAAGATCCTTGGGAACGGATTCGTGCACTAAAAAAAGCAATGCCAAAAACTAAACAGCAAATGTTATTTCGCGGCCAGAATATTTTAGGTTATCGTCATTACGCTGATGACTTAGTCGAAAAGTTTGTCGAGCGAGCGCATATCAATGGTGTTGATGTTTTTCGAATCTTTGATGCCATGAACGATGTTCGTAATATGGAAGGTTCTATAAAGGCGGCGGTAAAGGTCGGCGCACATGCACAAGGCACGCTCAGTTACACCGTCAGCCCAGTCCATGACTTACAAGGCTGGCTAACAATGGCAAAGCAACTTGAAGATATGGGCGCTCACTCGCTTTGTATTAAAGATATGGCGGGATTATTAAAGCCGTATGTCGCAGAAGAATTAATTGGTCGGTTGAAAGAAACGGTCTCGCTGCCCATTGCATTGCATTGTCACGCAACAACAGGATTAAGCGTCGCAACATATATGAAAGCGATTGACGCTAATATTGATGTCATCGACACAGCCATATCATCCATGAGTATGACCTATGGCCATTCGCCAACGGAAACCGTTGTTTCGATTGTTGAAGGGACTGAGCGAGATACCGGACTGGATCTCAATAAGCTCGCTGAAGTCGCGACTTACTTCCGAGATGTCAGAGAAAAATATGCAGCCTTTGAAGGCAGCCTAAAAGGTATCGATGCACGAATTCTAATCGCGCAAGTTCCAGGCGGCATGTTAACCAATATGGAAAGTCAATTGCGCGAACAAGGCGCTGCTGATCGCTTAGATGAAGTATTAACCGAAATTCCGAAAGTAAGAAAAGACTTAGGCTATATCCCATTAGTCACTCCTACTTCGCAAATTGTAGGCACTCAAGCTGTTTTAAACGTGTTAACAGGTAAACGTTATAAATCCATTACTAAAGAGACGGCTGGAGTTCTTAAGGGCGAGTATGGGACAACTGCTGCGCCTGTTAACGAAGAACTGCAACAACGCGTATTAGAGGGAACCGAAGCCATCACCTGTCGCCCGGCTGATTTAATAGCCCCTGAAGTTGAAAGTCTCACAAAGGAACTAGAAGGGCTCGCAAAGGAAAAAAATATCACCCTTGCGGACGATAAAATTGACGATGTTCTGACCTATGCTCTATTCCCACAAATCGGATTGAAATTCTTAGAGAATAGAAACAATCCTGATGCGTTTGAACCCATTCCAACCAAACAAACAGCGCAAGCCGCTAACACTTCCGCCACAACGGCAAGCACTCAATCCAGTACTGAAAATTATTCAGTTCGAGTCGATGGTAAGGTTTATCAAGTGACGGTTGCTCCTTCAGGAGAAATACAAGACATTTCCCCTGGCGATGCATCTAAGGCGCAAGAAGTGACAACAAATTCCACGGGAAAATCTCTAGACGCGCCACTCGCCGGTAATATATTTCGGGTTCAAGTCAATGTGGGAGACTCTGTCGGTGAAGGTGATGTTCTAATTATTTTGGAAGCGATGAAGATGGAAACAGAAATACGCTCCACGTCTGCCGGTAAAGTCACTGCTATTCATATTAAAGAAGGCGACAGCGTCAGTGTCGGCCAATCTTTACTCAGCATCCAATAAGAGTCAGCTATGGAATTATTAACCACACTTTGGAACTCCACTGGACTGGCGAATTTCGAATTCGGCCAAATCGTCATGATGTTAGTGGGCTGCGGGTTGCTCTATTTAGCGATCGCAAAAAACTTCGAACCTTTGTTATTGGTGCCCATTGGATTTGGAGCGATCCTCACGAATATCCCACTCGCAGGATTCACTGAAGTCGGTGGCTTGCTGCATTATATTTATTATGCAGGTATTGATACCGGCATATTCCCACTACTCATTTTTATGGGTGTAGGCGCTATGACAGACTTCGGCGCGTTGATCGCTAATCCAAAAATGCTGTTATTGGGTGCAGCTGCTCAGTTTGGAATATTTGCGACTTTGTTTGGCGCTATCGCTCTCAATGCAATTCCAGGGATCGAATTCACGCTTAAGGACGCTTCGGCGATAGCGATTATTGGTGGTGCTGATGGTCCAACGGCGATATTCCTTGCGTCTAAACTCGCTCCCGATTTATTGGGTGCCATTGCGGTTGCTGCCTATTCCTACATGGCGTTAGTGCCCATTATTCAGCCTCCAATTATGCGAGCGCTTACAACGGAAGCAGAAAGAAAAATTGAAATGGCTCAACTCCGCCATGTGACACGAATTGAAAAAATTGTTTTTCCACTTGCCGTATTACTTTTAACCATATTCTTCTTACCCTCCGCAACACCATTAGTCGGTATGTTTTGTTTTGGAAATCTGATGCGAGAGTCAGGCGTGGTTGAACGATTAAGCTCAACCTCACAAAATGAATTGATTAATATTGTGACTATTTTCCTTGGCTTGGGTGTTGGTTCCAAACTAAGTGCCGATGCATTCTTAAATATTAAAACAGTCGGTATCTTGGCCTTGGGTGCAGTCGCGTTTTCAATCGGTACAGCTGCAGGTTTGTTAATGGCGAAGCTAATGAACAAACTTTCCAAAACTCCTATTAATCCTTTGATTGGTGCGGCAGGTGTTTCTGCGGTTCCGATGGCCGCGCGAGTGGCTAATAAATTAGGTTTAGAAGCCAATCCTCACAATTTCTTATTAATGCATGCTATGGGACCGAATGTGGCCGGTGTGTTAGGTTCTGCGGTTGCAGCGGGTGTGTTGTTGGCGTTGGTTGGAGAATAATAAGTGTGCATTTTTTCAAGCGCCAAACCACCGGTAAGCGCTCTGGGACGAAAGAATACTTCCTTTTATATAGACTTTAGTTAGTATTAATCCACCTATATAAGGAATTATATTTAATTGGACTCCACATATATGTGGACCAAGGGGATTCAGATGTTTGGAGATCCTCTTGCTCATTCTTGCGGCTAACCCTCGCCGTAGCAGAATTTTTACTCTCTCTGGTAATTAATGAAACGCCCCCACTAATTTTATTTTATCGAATTAGAGATCGTACTTAACTTCCGGGTAACTCTCTGTCGCAATTGATTTAATTTTTTCTTGTGTTGCTCAAGCAATAATTTGAATTCCGAATTGCCAATCAAAGGTTGCAACAGATGATTGTTCTCTAATGACCACCATTCTAAATGGTTAGACTCTAGCCAGCCCATTTTTAATGCCGTAGCTAAGTGGACTAATGCTTGTGATTCATCATCTAACTGTGCATTGATTTCGGCTAAGACAAATTGGGCCTGAATTTTATCAAACACTTGATCCTGCTTGAGGAATATTTGTATATTTTTCAAGAGAAATTCTGCATCCGTTTTTTGATCCAGATTGGATAAAGTCACCGCATGAAGTACCAGTGCGATATAATTATCTGCGGTAATATCACTGAGTTTGATTGATGCTGGTTCACGCCATTCTGGGTCGAATTTCAGTAAAGTAATTTTTGCCTGCCTAAATTTTCCTGCACGAAATTGCGCAACGCCTAAATCAAATAATACTCTTCGGTTGTTGGGTCTATTCAATGCGACGCGCTCTTTAAACAATAATACTTTTTGCTCTTCTGCTTTTAAACCGAATTCAATTAAATCCAATGAGTCCAAAAAATGACCGTGTTTCGGTCCCATTCTTGCTAAAACATTATTGGCGGCTTGGTTTGCGCCAATGTTTAAATAGGCTAACGCAACCTGCTCACAATACTCATCGCTAGAACAGTTTATGAAGAGTTCCGCGTTTGTCGATTGCCATTCGGCTAAGGCAATAATGGATTGTTGGGTATGTCTGAAAATATGGGTTGAATCGATCACATGTGAGAAATGATCTGGCTCAAGAATTAAAGCGCGTTGATACATTCTTTGTGCTGAATCGGGTTTGCCTATTGAACGGAGATAATTGCTGAAGGAACGTTTCAGGGACGCTGACAAAGGATTAAGTTCAACGGCTTGATTCATGTGTTGAATGACTTGCGACTCGTTACCTAATCGTTTTAATAGTGAGCTATACCAATGGTGAGTAGTGGCATTATTGTCGAGTTCCAACGACAGTAAGAATGCCTGCTGAGCTTGCTGAATTAAGGTTGAATCGACAACAGAAAAGCCCGTTTCATAGTTCGCTTTGAGGGTCAGGATCATTCCTTTAGTCGCTAGCGCTGTCGGAGAGCCGGGTTCCAATGCCAACGCCCTCTCTATATGAGGTAATGCTTTGTCGATCGCTTTTCTTTCGCTCCAATTGGCAAAATGATGGAGGTTGGCATAAGTAATCGCTAATCCGACGTGCGCGTCAGCGTAGTCTGGCGCTAGTTCTAGACTATGTTTAAAATAAGTTTCTGCTTTCAAAAGAGACTTCGGGTTTCTTTGACGCCAGTGATATTGTCCCATCAAATACCATTCATAAGCCTGTGCGCTGATAGCTTTAGTCGTCGTTAAACTGAGGTTGCCATCTCTTGGGACATAATTCGGTTGGATTATTTCTTGTATAGCGGCACTGATATTGTCTTGTAGTTTAAAACTATTCTGAGTATCACTATCAAAAGTCTTAGACCAAAGTTGTTGACCATTTTTTGTGCTGAATATTCTGACATTAATACGAACCTGCTCTCCCATTTTTTGCACACTTCCATCGAGCAATGCTTCTACTTGCAATGCTTGACCAATTTCTGATGCGTTATATTTTCCTCGATAGGTAAAAGAAGAATAACGGGAGATGACTTTTAGCGAATTAGTTTGTGAAAGTTGATTGATGATGGCGTCGGGCAATCCATCGGTAAAATGCTGATTATCCTGCTCGGCACTCAGGTCATCAAAGGGCAATACCGCAATTGAATTGATATTAAGTTGACTAGTAGATGAGCCTTCATCAGAGAGGATTAAATACAGGGCCAGTGAGGCTACGAATAGAAGAGCCATAATCCCGAGATATATACCTGGGGCTTTAATGCCTTTGGTCGATTCTTGTTTGTTACTGTCCGATTTGTTACTGACCTGTTTAATACTGGCCAGTTTGTCGCTGTCCAGTTTTTCAACACTGGCGATTAAACTATAGCCGATACCTGGCAGCGTTTTGATAAACGTCGGGCTGCGTGCATTATCGCCCAATGCTTTTCGAATTTTGCTCACGGTGACTGATAATATGTCATCTGCCACAATACTATTTTTCCAGACCTGTTCAAAAATCTGATCTTTAGTGACTTGTTCTCCAGCATGTTGGATTAAGAACAACAGCACTTGCATGCTTTTATTATCTAAAGAATGTGTGCCGGATTTGTTCGAGTGCGCTTTGTTGGAGATCGCATTATTCGTGATCGTATTGCTCTGAGGACAAATAATCCATGGGCCTAGTTGATATTGCTGACTATGCTCCATGAATACACCCGAATGGTAAACTTGGTTTTATTATCGCTATATTGAATCCCATCTATAAATGCACTCTTTGTTTTTAGTCTGCTCGCCAATTACTGAGCGTGTTGTCGCAATACCGCTCACATTTGATCCACTTTTATTCCACTCGTATTTTGCAAGGGGAGCATTTTAATATCAACAACCAAAGACAGAACCATGCCTCCAGAATTCATTTTTGCTTATAGGCTTGAGCTCGAGATTACTCGTTTATGCATCCTAATAAATAACTTCGATTAAGTGAAAGAATTCAATCAGGGTATACGAGTCAACTTATTGATAATGAATAATAAATAGTGAAATGTCACCCCTTTAATACATCAATTATTAGATGACATTTAAGAAGATTTAAGAAGTTTTAAGTTGTTCTATATTTTTATTCCTGTAGCTTTTCCAACAACTTCACCTATACAACAGTATATGTAAGTAAAAATGTATTTTAATGAATGAACAGATTATTAAATCACTTCCCATTAAAAATTCTCGCTAGTTATAAAGCGTACTGATTCAAAACGCATAATGTTGTTTACAACTTAAAGGAACCCTATGACCTTAAACTTTAAAATCCAATGTCTGTTGGCTGTTGCACTCCTAGTTAGTTTTAGTAGTGTTGCCAAAGAAAGTGCAATAAAAAGCGCAGTGATAAGTCCCGCAGAAAACAATAACCATGCTCCGGAGACGACAGACGCTGAAGCGAACCAGTCATTCTGGGATTTACCTTATCTCAAACAGGCCTTTATCGACACAACACCAGCAGATAGAAAAGACGGTCTAGCGGTTGATGATCTAATAAAGAATGGCGGCAATAAAGCCATGATTGTGCAGCTAGTAAAGGAAATGGCCGACAAGAAACATGGTGAATACGATAGTCTGCTTATCGCCCGCCATGACAAACTAATCTTTGAATCCTATTTTTTGCGTGGTCGCGTTAATCTGCTTCATCAACAAGCGTCAGCGACTAAATCCTACACTGGCTTAGTGCTTGGCCGCGCTATTCAGCTGGGTTATTTGAGCATGGACGATTTACACAAGCCCTTGGTCAAATTTCTTAAGGATCTCGATCCAGCAAAATTTGTAGAGGGAGTAGAAAAGATCACCCTGCACCAGGCTTTGACCATGCGAGGGGGGCTTAGTATCGATAGCGATAAATGGAAAGAACTTAAAGAAAATCCCGATGCGTTAAAAGGCCAAGGCTTAGTTCAGACCCTTCTTGAGCATAGTTTACCTATTACCTCTGAGTCTCAAAGCTTTGTATATGGCAACTTCAATCCAGACTTAGTGATGCAAGTGATTGAAGCCGTCGTGCCAGGAACAGCCGAAGACTTTATCAAAAATGAACTTCTCAACAAAGTTGGCATAACGACTTATCGATGGCGAACTGGCATCGATGGATTGCCGGCTGGAGGCGGACCCTCTTACTTGACTTCCCGCGATATGCTCAAGTTAGGTGCATTGATCATCAATAAAGGACAATGGAATGACGAACAACTTATTTCAGCAAAATATTTAGCGAATGCCACTAGAAAAATAACTAAAGCGAGTGCAGATTGGCATCCAGACAATTTTAATTATGGTTATTTTTTCTATCAAACTGAGATGAAAGTCGGTGATAAAAGTTACACCGCCAATATTGCATGGGGTGGTGGTGGACAACACCTTATAACGATAGAAGATCTTGAACTAGTGATTGCTATTACCGGCCATGATCGTGAAGATACAATATTCAATCAGGTTTCAAAAAGAATCCTACCGGCATTTGTTAAATAACAATAAGCTTAATTTAAATTTGTTGGTAGTTCGTATCAGGTATTACGAAATGCGTATTTAATATTGAATTGTGTGATATTTTATATCGGTCTATTTAGGGTTTACCCATAATAGACCGTGAATGTCGAACCACTTAAAATAAATTGATATAGGTAGATTCGCACAAGACTTCGTTAGCACTCAATGGTTGCTTTAGGTCATCAAACATAATGGATCAGAGTCTTAAAAATCGCATGAATTTCTATTAATGAAGCGCACGCGAAGGCTATAGAACATAAACCTAGCACAACTCTAAAAATCGATAATAGTGGTCCAGCACACCAGCAGCATCTTCTACTTGAGGATAATGGCCTATTTTCTCCAACCGCCCCAAATAATCCAAACGACACGCCAACTCCTGATAGCGCCGCACCATATGTTCGCCAGACACTGGGTCCACTGATCCGTTAATCAGCGCTAGCGGCATCGTCGCGGTTTTCAAAGCGGTAACCCAGCGCTCTCGGTGAATTCGGCGATCACGAATGTAGGTCATCAGGTTATGAAAAATGTGCTTTCCCCCGTTTTCATTAATCAGCGCCCAAAAGGCCTCTAACTCCTCTAGACTCGGTTTCGTATCCGCGCCAAATACAGAGCTAAAACTTTTTTTAAATTGAGCGAACCCACTAAGCCGATTGATGAGTGGACCCAGCGGACTCAGCAACAGCTTTTGGGTTAGCAAGGCGCGATGGGTTTCAGGGAATAATCCACCATTAAGAAAACAGCCCGACAACCAACAACCTACGCCGCTACCATCTAACTGTCGCGCCAGAAGTTCCTGAGCAACCGTATCTCCGTAGTCGTGCGCTAACACATGATATTCATCCAATTGCTTGTGCTGGATCAGCGCCTCAACCAAGTCCGCCTGCCCGTGTATCGTATAATTACGCAGGTTAGGCTTATCGGAAAAACCAAAGCCCAACATGTCCATGGCTACCAACCGATAACGTAAACGCAGTTTCGACCACATGCCCTGCCAGTCCCAGCTGGAGGTAGGAAAGCCATGTATCAATAACAGCGTTGGTAGCATCTCATCACCATCGTCCACTACAAATATTCGCTGTCCATTGAATTCAATCGACTCTCCCATCTGGCGCCACTGTTCAAAAGTACAGAAAGTCTCCGCTGTTTTTGTCATATTATTTTTACTCTTGAGTTTGACCATGTGAGATAGTTTAGTGTAAAACTAAACCTATCGGGCTGTTAGTTTTCTGTGGATTTAATGAAGAGCAGAGTCGACTGAAATTTTCTAAAATTCGACCTTCGGGGTAAGGTTATAACTTTCTAGGTTTATACTCAAAGTCGTTCCTTTCTGATTCAGCTAGAACGTGCTTTTTCATATTTTCGTCGCATGCACCTATACGCTTGAAGTTAGCACGCCCTTCTCTTAGGGTCATATGATTGGGCCCAGATGGGTAATCTAATTCACAAACATCACCACCGTCATCTTCCCAAAAACAAATAAGGCAGATCAAATAGTTCCCCCTTTCGGCTAGCGAAATATAGTCGCAACAAGGACACTGTTCTCGTGGCGTTGCGTTTTCTGGCTCATACCACTCTGGCTCTTTGTTTTTATGAATGTTAACTATTTTTTCTGACATAACATTTTACTCTTAACGCCAAGCACAGCATTTCATATGCTGGTGCGGCTTGTTAAATCTCTGTTATCTTTGTATATCTTTTCTCTATTTTTTGAATCACCAACAATTGTAAAGGAATAGATAAAGTGATCGATAATGAGACTCCCCATTGAATAAAGAAGTCAAAACTCTCAATCAAAAATAGCGAACAGCCAGATTGTTCCAGACTTCCAGCTAAACAGTTATTTTCTATGTACTCCACAATCGACATGGATGAAATTACTGCAAGAACAATAATTACTGTATAAATACCGTAGCAAGCAAGAATCGATGGAAGATACTTAATAACACCGTGTTGCATATTTTGACGAGACACTAACCGATAGCCCGTTAGTACTACCAATGGAATTACCGTCATTGTGAAGCCGATCATCCAGTTTCCCAACTACCACTCCTTAGTGATTTGGCGCTCAAATATAAAGAGCGTTTTTATTTTCTTCTATTCTTTATTTGGTTAACTCTTTTACTTCGTATATTGCTATTGTTTGCTTTCGTGCCTCAAGTGTCTCAAGGTACAGTTTTTTCTCTTCCGCCTCATACAAATTGGCGACCAACTCTGGGTTGGATTTATCCGGATTTTCAGTGCGAAACTTAGATATGGTGATAATACTTTTTTCTATAAGATTTACATGTTCCTCTAGAAACATATTAGATAGGAATTGGTTTCCGTCTGTTTGATACCAATTGAATCCGTCAATTCCAAAATCGATATAGAAATTCATCAATCCTTCAACATTCCTGACATCGTCTTCTGTTCCAGACTGCAGTCGATTTACTTGTGCTGTCAGAACAGCCCCAAGTACAACACTTTCCAAATTCGCGCGATTTTCCGCGCCATGCTTAAATCCATAAGAAACACCAATGCAAAAAACACTTACGAGTGCTACAACTCCTATTACTAATTTAGAACTGAGTTTATTCATTTGGTAAGTCGCGGCCTCATGGAATTATCGCTTGGTTTTGTTTTCAAAAGGAGCTTGCGAGCTTTGATCAACTGCAATCTTTGGTTAGTGTTTTCTCAATTTTACTTCGTAGTCAACAACTAAAGGACAATAATGAAAAATTTTACACCAAAATCGGACATTAGCCAATAACAATAAGGGTCAGAGCCTGAGCGATCCCCATGAATAATCAAACTATGTAGCCAGGTGACTATTCAATAGGACTCTAAACGTTAGAGAGTCAACACTGGAATACTTACAAAACTATCGTTATACCAATTAACCACCAAGGGCTCTTCGGCATCATCGATAGTTTCGTTACTGACTTCTTTACCACTTCCGTAATTCAATTGAGAGAATGAATTTTTATTAACATTCAATACCAACACTAATCGACTTCCCTCATCCAACTGTTTACTAACTAGATGAGAATTAGAAAAAACGAATTTTTCCTTTTGTCCGGGCTTTAGTAATTTTCTTCTGGTTATATCATTCGCATAACTCGCTCGGCCAATGAAATAGGATAAGTGAAAGTACTTACCAGAAGCTGTCAACTCGTAGAGAGTTAATCCAATATCTAAGTCTTTCTTGTTAGAACTTAAACTAATCTCACCACTAAAAGAACCGTTTACAATAATGTTACTATCAAATGGTTTACTCGCAAAAGCAAAACCATTATCGAGGTCTAGACTGCTGCGAATAATCGGATCAGGATAATAGTCATTATTGGAAACCGAACGATCTTTGAAATCAATGATTTGAGTAAGAGCCTGCGATTTTGTTGGCGCTTGATCTGAGAGTCGATGAAACTGGCTATTCGCTTGTGGAATTAAACTAAGTTTGAGATTTTTGTTCGCCATAGACTTTATCGAAGATGCGCTCCTCCATTCAGCCGCTCCCATAACTTGGTAGTTAATTTTACCTTTGAGTACTTTTGGTTTGTTACCTTGGTTAAATATGTAGTCGAACCACTCGAAGGTAATTTGCTTAGTATCAATGAGCGCATTACTGTCGACGGAATATCCGTAGATCTCCTTGTTTCCTTTTCTCTGTGCACCAAAATGGCTATAGGGACCGATCACCAAATAGTGCTCAGCCTCTGGATTATACTTATAGTGCTCCCTCAAATAATAAAGACCCGAGTTTTGTGAATCATTGTAATAGCCATCGATCGATAATACGGGTATATCTATTTGAGAAAAATCTTCTTCAAAAGGAGCCATATCTTGCCAGTATTGATCAAAAGATGGGTGCTTTATCCAACGCTGAAAGAGCCGGTTGGGTGTACCGTCAATTGCATCAAGATGCTTATAAGCTGTACCTGTCTCCCACCATTTATTTTGCATTTTCCTGAATCGTTGTCGATCGTTACCGACTTCTGTATTAAGTGTTCGATTGCTGCCAACATAGAATGACCATTCATAATTGGGGTTAATAAATATGTTGTTTTCCATAGGAACCCCCATACCAGGCCGATTGGCAACGTAAGGTACAATGGTTTTCAGTGCAGGATGGAGCTTCTTTGCTGCGGCCCATTGAGTAAACCCATTGTAACTTCCGCCATACATACCGACTCGGCCATCACTCCAGCCTTGTTTACTGATCCAATCAATCACGTCATAGGCGTCGTTTCCGTCATGTTCATAAGGCAGTATTTCTTTTGTACTAAAGCGTTTACCGCGCGTGTACGCAATGATGCCAATATATCCGTGGTCAGCCACTTTCTTGAGTTCAGATAAGTCTCGTCCTTGATCTCTGACGTAGATGGTGAACTGCATAATAGTTGTTGCAGGAAGAGTAATATTCGCCTTTCTGACGGAAATACCAGAAATTTTGCTGCCGTCGCGAGTCGTAATCATTAATTGATCATCAACTATATAATTCCCGTGATTTGAATCAAAGGACACCAGAGCATTTTTTTCAGCAAAGGCAACAGAAATTGAAAAAGAGAAGACACTCAATAACGTAGTGAATAATATTCTGACTAGCTTTTGACTTAAGTAGCTCATAAACAAGGACTCCCAAACTTTAGAAAAGCAAATGACCGTTTCTATAAATACGGAGTGAGCAACCTCATAGTTTGGCTACATTTTGTATTTTTTGAAATTTGCCCGCTTAGGCTAATTTTTACGACTGTAGGTTTCTATCTACAATGCAATAAGAACGATAAGGGTCAGAGTGAGGGTCCAGCCAGTTTATTTATCTTTTGTGAGCTCCATAATTTATTTCACTTATGTTAGACCTTGATTGCCACCATAAAGTGAGCAGCCTTTTTAGAATGAGTTTCCAGCTGGTAGTCAATTTCAAAACCAGCATTTAGCAGCATAAGCTCAAGCTTCTTCTTGGAAAGTACCTGTATTTTTGGCAATAAACGCATGGCATACCCCAACGGTCCAATAAATTTAAACCAAGGAATCGTTTCCTCTAGACAAGCTGTACTGCTAACGAATACTCCACCTGGCTTTAGCAGCTTAGATACTTTACAAATTACCTCTTCGGGAACATCTATAAGGTGGAGAATACTCATTGCTATTATGGCATCGTAACTGCCTTCATCAGACAACAATGATTCAAATGGTAAGCAGCTGAAATTAAGGTTTGCTTTTGGCTGGTCCATCAATTTTTGTTTGCAAATATCGATCATTTTTGGAGATACATCAATGGCTTCGTACTGCTTTACAAATGGTGCATGCACAAGTGCGGTAGAGCCAGTGCCACAACCAAATTCCAGTGCATACATGTCAGACTTCAAATATCTCTGAGTAACCTCAAGTTTTTTCTGGTATAGGGCTTTATTAGCAACTGGCGTCTTCGCGTATCGTTTAGCAGCACGATCCCAAAAACGTGCTGAGACACTGAGTGAGCGGAGCATTATTTTTACCTCTTATTATGATTCGATAGAACCTTTCACGTACGAGGAGTATATAGATTCAGAACCTATGTTAATATGCATAAAAATGTATTACAGGTATGCAAATAGGTATGGATTGGCGAGGAGTTAAATTTGATTGGAACCGAGCGCGTGCTTTTCTTGTCACTGCTGAAGAAGGCTCTTTATCGGCTGCATCAAGGGCGCTGACTATCGCACAGCCCACCTTGGGCCGGCAGATAAAAGCCCTTGAAGATGAGTTAGGTGTTGTATTATTTGAACGCAGTGGCCGTGGATTGGAGATTACTCCTTCAGGTAAGGAGTTGCTCGAACATGCTCGTAATATGGGTGATGCAGCCAATAAATTATCATTAGTCTCTTCCAGCAAATCAGAATCATTGGAAGGAAATATCGCCATTACAGCTACTGAGATGATGGCTGTATTTATTCTGCCACCGTTAATCCAAAAATTACGCAAGCTAGAACCAGGAATTAGTATTGAACTAATTTCTTCTAATCAGGCTAGTGATTTAATACGCCGCGAGGCAGATATAGCTATTCGCAACTTTCGTCCCACTCAGCAAGACCTAATCGCAAAAAAAATTAAGAATTTGAATTATCACTTATATGCGACTCCCGAATATCTAACCAGTATTGGCAACCCCAAAACTGCCAAAGCATTAAGTCAGGCCGAATTTATCGGTTTCAACAGAGCATCACATTTGATAGAAATATTGAATGATAAAGGTTTTACAATTTCAGACCGTAATTTTTCTGTGAAGTCAGAAAGTAGTTCTTCAAATTGGGCACTAGTGAAGCAGGGTTTAGGCCTAGGAGGTATGCAAGAAGATATCGGCGATGCGGATCCGTTCGTCGAACGAGCACTTCCTAATTTCAGCCTCCCACAAACTGAATTATGGCTGGTGGCGCATCGAGAATTGAAAGTGAATAAACGTATTAGAATGGTATTTGATTTTCTTGCTTCAGAGTTGTCTAACAATTAAGAACAATAAGGGTCAGAGTGAACCTCCCCCAGTTTAACGGACACTTTTAATCAGAGACAAAAGTCTCTTGAAGGAGTGACCCAATGAGTAGTAAACGTAAGCCCTATA
>JAHRVB010000094.1 GCA_019090895.1 Kangiellaceae bacterium | reverse complement strand
GTATGTTGTGCGCTTGATCGAAAAGGATTCCGAACAGGTTATCCGTGAGCATGAATCTATTACGCTAAAAGATGATGTGTTTGATCGTTTTATCACTGCTTGTGATGCCGCAGAAGCACCGAATAAGAAGCTCCGTGAGGCAATGGGCTTTGCCACGGAGCAGGGTGTTCAGTGACGCCTTCTTCCACGTTTATAGAGCTTGATAAATCCATTCACGACCGTAAATCGTTTGATTGTGGCACGGAGGAGTTAAATAACTTTCTCCAGCAATTTGCGATGCGCCATCGGGATGCAGGGATCAGTAAAACAATGGTTCTCCCTGCAAAGGATAATGAGGCTGATATTTGCGCTTATTACACTCTGTCTCATACGGAAATTCAGCGCCAAACCTTGCCGCAATCTCTGGCTAAGAAACTGCCGCACTACCCCATTCCTGTTATGCTGATTGCCCAGCTTGCCGTACATAAGGGTGCTCAGGGGCATGGACTGGGTAAAGCGCCTTTGATCCGCGCATTACAACACGCTTATGAGGTCAATTTGCACCTGCCATCCTACGCCGTTGTCGTGGATGCGCTAGATGATGCAGTGCAAGGATTTTATGAGCAATACGGATTTAAAGTGCTGGATACAGATAACCATCGTGCGCGGCTGTTTTTGCCAATGAAAACCGTGGCGCAGTTATTCACATAATGATTATCTAAAATTGATTTAGAACATTTACATACACTCAACAATTGATATGTTGCAGTATGAAAATAACGTCTGCCTGCGACCCAAAGCAGACATTCATAAATAGCGGTATCACCTTATTTTTTAACAAGCGTGTCCAAAATACTCTGACGACGTAAAGGAGATATGAGATGAAAGATATTTTTAAGGGTTACTATCAGTTCGACAGGAATAAGATTGACCGCATGGCCTCCGCCTTTGAGCATGAAGATTTAGAAAAAGCAAGATAAGGTTTAACTGTAATGTTATCGATTCTTCATCCTGAAATTATGCACTACCTTCAAGACTTTGATTATGGCTTGATGCCAATCTATTTACCGAAGGAAGATAAATCTATCTTGGTTATAAAAACCACTAAAGAAGGCATTTTAACTGTTAGCACAAATAATGCATTCAAAGTTTATTTGATCAAAAATTCAGTTCAAAGCGCTTCTTATTTGGGGCTAGTCACAGCGTTTTTTGATGACCACGATGAGCCTCTTACTATCACAACACCACTATTCTCAGATGATGAAATGTTAACAGATATTACGCGTTTATTTTCTCAAGAAAGTTTTGATGTATATTTCTTTGATGAAAATAATTACGAGTTTCTAGGCGCAACAGTTCAAAATGCAGGCTTCAATGAGTTTTCTAAAGAAATTGATGCTGCCATTTTTCCGGAGTTTCAGCAGTCCAAAGTTTTAGATAGTTGGAAAAATATGAATCAACAATTTGGATTAAGAACAGAAGATGATGATAGCAATGCGTATGAGATAAAGCTTAATGATAGGCTTTACTCCGACGATATAATGATTACGGATCTTAGAAGACAGTTTTTTGGTTTCAATGATCAAGGAAAAAATGTAGCTGTAACGAGTTTGGAGCGTGCCGATGGTTTAAATACGGGCCCTATGCAAGAAAGAGATATAGCCCAACTATTGACTAAAATTTTTGAAATAAAAGACATATATTTAAACCCATATCGAGCAGATATAAAGGAAGAGCTTACAGATCTTTTAATTGTAACTGATAAGATCATGTTTTTTATTCAAGCTAAAGATAGCCCTAATACGAAGGATATGCTCCAACGTTCTGTTGATAAAAAACGTACGGCAATTCGCAGGCATATTAAAAAAGCAACCGGTCAAATGCGTGGCGCTCTAACCTATGCTCGTGACCATGAGGGGGCTACCATTTTATTGGATGGAAAGCCTGTAACAATTCAGCTTGGAGACCGGCAACTTGTAGGTCTTGTCGTGGTTAAAGAACTTTTTGATGATGATTACCCAGAATGCAGCGTACCTGTATTGAGCCTTGTAAGAGAATTAGACTTACCCATTAGCTTACTTGATTACCCCCAGTTGCATGTGCTGACACAGAACCTTTCAACACCAGATCGCTTTATCAACGGACTATTTTCTGCTCTTGATATGGCTTTGGAACATGAAAAATTCCCTAAATCTGTTTTTAGTGGAAAGAAAATATAACCTCTCTACAAAAGCTAAAGGTCTGCTTATGGCCGAAAGGGAATTTTTTTATTGAGTGGGTTTTATGACGTGAATCATTTGCATATCTTTACTGATGGTAGTGTGAATTCCAAGCTAAAGGTTGGTTACGGATCTTATCTTGTGGTGTCTGATTTAGGTAAGCCTATAAATGCATTGCAAGATACTGTGAAAGTGAAGCGTTTCGAGCAGACCAATTCCACTAAGTTAGAATTACAAACGGTGTTGTGGGTACTTGGTGAGATTTCCTTAGCTGAGGGAAAAGACGTTTCCATTAGAATTTATACAGATTGCCAAAATATTATTGGTTTGCCCAATAGGCGTGCTCGACTTGAGGAAAATAATTATTACTCAAGTAAGAATAAGCGGTTGAATAATTATGAGCTATACCAAGAGTTCTACCAGTTTATTTCAGATTTAGACTGTGAGTTCATTAAGGTGGCTGGTCATCAAAAATCTAGTGAAAAAGATAGAATTGATAAGTTATTTGCATTAGTGGATAGAGCATCTAGAAGAGCGCTGCGAGAAGAGTTTTAACGTCTTATTTTGGCCGGAAGTTAGCCTTGATTTCAATATCTCGGTTGGTTGCTCAGATACGTACCTGCTTTAGCACATTACCAGTAGTCTTCTAATGGAATTACCCTTGAGATACCGCTAGAATCACTGTTACCAAGTGACACAACACTTTTTGAGACTTTCGCTCATATGGAACGTGAAACCTACAACTCTCTTGTTGAGACTATATATGATGCCGCGCTTAATCCTGATTTATGGAATAGCGCAGTATCTGGTATAAGAACCGCCTTTAATTCTGAGGCGGCAGGTTTCTTTATCGAGACGAAAGATAATCAGCTTATCGAAGATCATATTGTGGGTATTGATGCTGATGTAATGGATGTCTATGGCGCGCATTATGCTGAAAAAAATCCGTGGTTTACTGTTCCTGGATTAATGAAGCCGGGTCGCGTACTTACCGATTATTCTCTTGAAGCTATTTATAAAGACAGGAAAGCTTTTTCAAGTACCGACTTTTATCAGGGGTGGTGTAAGAAGCTAGATTTCAGGCACCTCATGGGCGGTAATCTTAGGGACATGGATGGCACCATGCTCAATTTCACCTTCTTCCGCTCTTACCATTCAGGGCATTACAGAGATACGGAGATTTTAGAATATAGTAGTTTATGCCGCCACCTCATGAGGGCTGTAGAGGTAAACACTCGGCTTGATAATTCAGACCTGAAAGCCGCTTCAACCGAAACTATTCTTGATACTTTGAAGATCGCAG
>JAHRVB010000093.1 GCA_019090895.1 Kangiellaceae bacterium | reverse complement strand
TTGGATGGAAACATATCTTCCCGTGCTGCGATATCGTTGCCGTCACCGGTGAACCCTTGTTCGTCGCCGTAGTAAACGACAGGGATCCCTCTGGACAAAAACATATATGCATGGGATAAAATACTACGCTGTAGTTTATCTTCCGCAGATGAGCTAATGATATCTTTGCCGATAGACTGATTAATAAAATAGCCCGCTCTTCCCATGTCATGATTGCCTAAAAAGGTCATCAGTAAATCAGCTTGGCTATCGTGATCTTTGTAAAGGTTATCCTGAGCAAATAATTTCTGTGCTACTGTTGGGCTCTTACCGCGATAGAAAATATCAGCGGCCGCTTGTTGAAAACCAAAATCCAGAACCGAGGGTAGTTTTCCTTGTGTTGTGAATCGACTGAGGCTTTCAGGATTTGGGTCGTAAACCTCGCCAAACACGTGAAAATTGGGGAGCCCTTGATTCTTAGCAAACTCTACGATTGACGGACTAAATGTTTGCCAAAATGATAGATCGACATGTTTCACCGTATCAATTCGAAATCCATCGGGATTAAACTCTTTGATCAGATTTTGATAAATTTCAATCATACCGCTTAGTACTTTTGGGTCGGCAGTGTTTAAATCATCCAGGCCATTAAAGTCACCATTGAGTGAACTTTCGCCAGACCAAACACTGTCACCCTGGTTGTGATAATAGTTAGGATCATTTAACCAACTGGGAGTCTTTACTTGTGCTTCTTGTTCGAGTACAAAGGGCGTGTAGACATCCCCTTCACTCACTTGCTGGGTCGATTTAAAAGGACAGCGTTTTATAGGCTTGCCTTTTAAATCAAGCTTGGCCGTGCCATCACTTTGGTGGCATTGGCGGTATTTAATCACATCGGCAGTGTGATTGGTGATGATGTCAAAGAAGACTTTCATATTCTTTTTGTGGGCCAACTTAATGAGACTTTTTAAGTCATCATTACTTCCAAAGTGTGGGTCGATTTGAGTGAAATCAACAATCCAATAACCATGATGAGCGATACCGTCCGCTTGTATGGTTCGATTACGTAGCAGTGGTGTCATCCATATTGCGGTGATCCCCATTTGCTGTAAATAATCCAGCTTTTGTTCAATGCCTTTAATGTCACCACCATGAAAACCTCGGGTCGAAGATAGGTCGAAACCGCCGCTGGAGATAGCAATACTCTTTGAGCCATTATCGTTGGAAGGATCACCATTATTGAACCTGTCGGGTAGCACAAAATAAAAGATATCGTCACGAACATCCCTCGTAAGGTAAGTCAAATTTTGAGGGGCTTCTTGGCTAACGGACCGCTCTGCAATCACTTTTGTTATCCCTGAGTTATTAGCGTCCTGACAAGCATATAATCCTCCAGCGAGGCAGAGTAGTAATCCTTTTAAGGATAATGACGAGAGCGAAAAAGGTTTCATTGAGTTTCCTAGTTAAGTTTTATTCATTTGAGTATTGATGTTCGCTGCCTTAATCAACGCGGGCTAGCTTAAGGCAGCTCTTGCCCCTTGGCGCTTACATACAAGGCATACCAATGTTCACGACTGAGCCTCACCTGAGTGGCTTGGGCGCAAGATCGTATTCGCTCTGAGTTAGAGGTGCCAATAACCGGTTGGATATTGGCTGGGTGACGCATTAGCCAAGCAATAACAATCGCTTCGCGACTTGCCTTGTATTGGTCGGCCAAGTTCGAAACTAGTTGACTGGTTTGTTTTTCTGCAGGTGATTGCACACTGGCAGCGGCGCCCGAATAAATACCTTGGCATAGGCTTCCCCAAGCTTGGATTTGTATTTGATTTTCGCGACAGTATTCTAAGAGTCCTGCAGTGAAATTAATTTCGCTACCAGCTTTGTTCCCAGCATAGACTGTCTCGTCCAACCAATCATGTTGCTGCAAACTCATTTCAATTTGATTGGCAACCAACGGAGTATCAATCGCTCGTTGAAGTTCTGTAATTTGATGTTGCTGCATATTTGACACACCCAAAAACTTTACTTTGCCCGCTTGTTTCAAGTGTTGATAAGTTTCCGCTATTGCTACCGGATCCATCAGAGGGTCAGGACGGTGTAACATCAAAATATCCAAGTAATCGCAATGCAGTTGTTGAAGGCTTTTATCAACGGAATGAGTGATCCAATCCGCAGACAAGTCATATCGTTTGGGGCCTAGTTCGTCCTCAAAGCGGATACCGCATTTTGTTTGAATAAATATTTGTTCACGAAGACTAGGGCGTTGTTTTAATACTTCACCAAAAACTTGCTCAGCTTTTCCAAGAGTATAAATATCGGCGTGGTCAAAAAAATTAATATTATTTTCAACCGCCGTCTCTATGGCAGTAGCGGCCTGCTTAACATCAGCCGCACTATAAGGTTGATTATTCCAGCCTCCGCCAAGGCCCATACAGCCATAAACGATGGAGCTAACATTTGGTAAGTATTTAGAGAGAGGATAATTACTCATTGTCTTTGTGTCCTATTCAGAGCTGAAGGGGTGAGTGTACCTAATTGAACCAATTGATGGGGGGACCATAACGAAATCATTGTTTGTTATAACTTGCAATAAGGTGTTAAAGTTCTTTATAAAGAATTACTTGGTAGTGCCCCTAAAGAGCCCCTAAAAATGAGTCGCGAGCATAAAAAGTTTGAGCGGTTGTTTTTATTCAGTGAAGTTGCCAAACAATTGAGCTTTACCGAAGCTGCCGCTGAATTAGAAATCTCCCGAGGTTATTTGTCAGAACAAATCCGTCATTTGGAGGTTGAACTTGGTCAACCGCTATTGGTTCGTACCACGCGAAGTGTAAAATTAACCGCTCAAGGGGAAATTGTTCTCGCCAGTATGGGGCAAGTGAAACAGTCTTTGCTGGAGCTTGATCGTCAAATTCGACATGATGCCAGCGCTATGTCCGGGCGGTTGAGAATTACAGCGCCGAGTCAATTCACTCAACGCTATTTATTATTAATCGCCCAAGAGTTTCGTGAGCTGTATCCAGAGGTTCAGCTGAGTATTGATTGTAGCTATACATTGTTCGATCTAACTAAAAATGATTTCGATTTGGCATTTCGAGCAACAGCCAATCCGCCGCTAAATATGGTCGCTAAAAAGCTCTTTGATTACAGCCAAGTTTGTTGCGCGTCACCTGAGTACTTTAGGATTTATGGAATCCCAAGAGAGTTGAATGAGTTAGAACAGCATCATTGCTTGTTGAGTTCTGAGGAGTCTCATTGGTACTTTAATCAGCAGTCTATAGAACTACCTCATAGTTTTTGTGTTAACGATAATCAAATGCTAAAAGAGCTCGCGATTCAAAGCCAAGGAATCATCATGGGTCCTGAATATTTGGTTGATCGCGAGCTAGAAAATGGTCTGCTTGAAGCAATTCTTACAGATAAAGAATCACTTGATTCGAGTATTTACTTACTTCATCCGCAGCTAATTTATCAATCTGTAAGACTATCGAGCTTTATTCAATTTACAATTGATTGGTTTATAAAACATTTCGCCAAATGAGTTATAAGCTGACATTGTTGGTTTAAAGAGCGTTATATTCGGTTGGAAAGTTTAGCAACCGCCACTTCCACGCGCTTTATTTCCCTCATTAATGAACTTCGATTCATTTCCATAAATAACCACTGTTTCAATGCAACTTGAGCAAACACTGATAGCAGTAAGCAGATTCCCCAAAATATTTGGTCCTGAGTCATCGTTGCGGTAAAGAAGTTGTATCCTGTCCAAAGCATGACCGCAGTGGCAATTAAGGTAAATATATTAACAAAAATTACCCAACGGCCCATTCCGCCCTTGAAAGATCCGAAGACTAAATCCATTAGACCTTCTTGGTCCTTGGATATGGCATCGAAATCGGGGTTAGAATCTTCTAATTCTCTTTTGATCTTTTCATCAATATTCATAGTTATTCTCCAATGGTTGAAAGTGAGTTCTTAATAATTCTCTGGCCCGGTTTAAACGTGACTTAACGGTGCCAATCGGGATTTCTAAAATCATTGAAATTTCCGCAATCTTCATTTCATCCAAATAGAATAAATGAATCATTTGTTTTTCGGTGAGCGGTAATTCTGCGATAGCTTTTGATAGTTTCTCATCGGAAAGCTTGTCCGTCTCTGTGATTGCGAGTTCCTCATTAAATGGTTCGGAAGTCTCTAAATGACGAGCTCTTTGTCGAACTAAATCCGTTACCTTCCAACGAACTAAACGATAGATCCAACTTTTGAACGCTCTTGGGTCATTGAGTTTCTTCAATGTTCGAGCGGCTTTAATCCAGGCCTCTTGAACAGCGTCTCGAGTCAGTTCGTGATCGTGTGAAATCTTGTAAGCGAAGCCTAGTAGTTGCTTTTGGTATGCACGATAAAGTAGGTCAAATGCTTTTATATTGCCTGCCTGTGCCGAAAGTACCATTAGATCTTGCTCAGCTTGATTCATATTGAGATTACTTTGCTTTAGTTAAACAATAGACGCGGTGAAAATCGAAAAGGTTCATATGAGCTATTGATAGTTATTCATAGGTAAATAGAGCAAATTGTTCATTAATGAACGGTTGGCCTTTTTGGCGTTCATTAGTGAACACTTGCCGCGGTTGCAATAGACCTCGACTACTCAATAAGTGATTGTTCTATATGATATTTCAATAAAACATCAAAGCTGGCACGATAGTTGAAATAGAGTTCCATGCAACGACTAAGAGTTTACAGGATTAAAATGGATAGACCTATCTCAAAAAAGGCACTCAATAGCCAAGCTCAGAAGAAGTGGTTGAAATTATCCGCTTGGTTGGTCTTTATTGCTTTCGTCTTGTATTTCATTCAATGGCTTTTCTCTCCGGGAGTTAACAGAGATAAGATTCGGGTCGCCGCTGTAAAAGTAGGCGATATTTCTGCAACGATCAACGCTAGTGGTTTAGTGGTCCCGTTGGTTGAAGAGACTATTTCTAGTGAATTTGATACACAGATTGTTCGAGTAATCGCTCAGCTGGGTTCAGCTCTCAAAAAAGGAGACCCGATCTTAGAGCTCAATGCCCAAAGTGTTGAGCTCGTCATCGCCAACTTGGATGAAAAGCTCGCACTAAAAGATACTCAAATTCAAACAAAGCAACTTCAGCGAAATAAATCATTCAACGATCTTGAGAGTCGAATTGAATTACTAAAAATTGACTTGCAGAGTCGAATGACGCGAGAAAAAAGCCTTAAACAATTGAGTTCTGTTGGGGCATTTTCTAAACATGAATTATTAGAATCAAAACTCAATGTGAAACGTACCAGAATTGAATTAAAGCAACTTCAACAGTCCAAAGTGGATCTAGATTCTACTACCTCTGCAGAGGTGAGAGGCTTGCAGCTGGAGAAATCGATTCTCTCTAAAGAACGTGATGAACAAAAGCGGTTACGTCAACTTTCGGTTGTTCGTGCCACTCGAGATGGCACTTTAAGCTGGGTGAATAATGTAGAAGGCGCGAGCGTCGGACAAAGAGAGCCTTTAGCTAAAATTTCCGATAATTCGAAGTTTAGAATTGAGGCTCAGTTATCTGATTTTTATGCGTCACAACTTAAATCTGGAATGAGTGCGGAAATTTATTACAACGACCAAACTATTGCGGGTCAGCTGGGCCAATTATCTCCGACAATCGAAAATGGTGTAATGAAGATTTTGGTAGAGTTGATACAACCAACCAATGACTTATTACGGAATAATTTGCGCGTGGATGTCGGCTTAGTGTTAGAGAATATTCAAGACGCAAAGACCTTGTCTAAAGGGCCATTCATTTCCGGTCGAGGACTTCAAAAGGTTTATGTTATTCGTGACAATATTGCTTATCAAACCGAGGTTCGAATCGGTCTGAGTAATGCCAATGAATATCAGGTAATCAGCGGATTGGATGTGAATGACCAAGTGATAATTTCCGACGTATCTGACTACCTTCATCTTAAACAATTTGCCATTAACTAGGAGTGAAAAATGCTCAAGCTAACAAAAATAAGTAAAACCTTTCAAACCGATAAAATTGAAACTATCGCTTTGCAAGATATCGATCTACATATCAAACAAGGAGAGTTTGTTTCAGTCATGGGGCCGTCCGGTTGTGGAAAGAGTACTTTGTTAAATATTATGGGGCTACTCGATGAGCCAAGTGATGGCGATATTAAAGTAAATAGCCAAGCGATAGAGTCTTATAAAGACAAACACATTACTCACCTTAGAAATGAAAAAATAGGTTTCATTTTTCAGAGCTTTCATCTTATTCCAGATCTTAAAGTCATCGATAATGTAGAGCTACCACTCTTATATCGAAACGTACCAGCAAAAGAACGCAAGCGCCTTGCTATTGAAGCGCTGGAAAAAGTAGGCCTAAAGCCCAGGACTGGACACTATCCCACACAACTGTCTGGAGGACAACAGCAGAGAGTTGCTATCGCTCGCGCTATTGTAGGTAAACCAGAATTACTACTCGCCGATGAGCCTACCGGAAATTTAGATAGCCGCATGGGTGACGAAATCATGAAATTATTAGAGTCTCTACATAAAAACGATAATGCAACTATTGTGATGGTCACTCATGACGAAGAAATGGCGAAGCGAACAGAAAGAACCATACGAGTTTTCGACGGTCAACTGGTCCATTAATTAGCTAAGGGTAATCATCATGTTAAAGAATTATATACTCACTGCGTGGAAAGTTTTTTTAAGACGAAAGTTTTTTACCTTTATTAATTTATTTGGAATAAGTTTAACGCTTTCTGTGATTATGGTCGTAAGTACCATTGTTGAAAACTATCTATATCCTTCAGGACCTGAACAAACAAGCGGTAATTACCGGGTAGTGGAACGTTTGACCTTGAGCACTGAAGGTCATTCGAATACCTATGGTGGAAGACTCGGGTACAAGTTTATCAAAGATAATATCTTTCGATTGAATTCTCCGGAACTAGTTTCTATTAATACTGGTTCCTTTTCCATCAGTTTATTTCACAAAGATAAGAAACACGAAAAGCAATTTAGGAGAACCGATGCTAATTATTGGTCTATTTTAAAATTCAATTTCATCAGCGGAAGAAATTATACCCAAGAGGAAGTTGAAAATGGCCTATTCGTGGCGGTAGTAAGTTCGGATGTTGAGCAAAGTTTATTTGAAAATGAATCGGCAATTGGACAATTCATAACGGTAAATAGTCAGCGATTTCAGGTCATCGGTGTGGTAGAAAATGTATCTGCGGTGGAGCGCAATGCAGCGGCGGATGTTTGGGTTCCGTTTACAACAACACCATCAACTGAATATAAGCAACAAAACATGGGTAGTTGGGAAGCTATTCTTTATCATTCGGATTCGAGCATGCTGTCAGAGATACACAAAGAATATGTTAATCTGCTAAAAAATGATCTAATACTCGAACACAGTGATGGCATGACATTAGCCTATAGCGGTGCATTTTCAAAACTAGAAAACGTCGCCCGTGGTGGTTTTGGCGACGAATACAGTTACGACAGCAATGTGGAAGTTCTTATAGCACTCATGACTGTCAGTATTGTCGCGTTTATGCTGCTTCCTAGTATTAATATGATTAATCTAAATGTCAGTCGAATTTTAGAACGTTCCTCTGAGATTGGCGTGAGAAAAGCGTTCGGTGCTTCGGCGAGTCAATTGGTTCTTCAGTTTATCGTAGAGAGTATATTGATCACATTAGCGGGTGGGGTTTTCGGCGTCGTCTTGAGCTTCTTTTTGTTAGATATCGTAGAACAGAGCGGACTAATTCCGTACGCAGAATTCTCATTTAATCTACGAATTTTTCTTTGGGGATTATTAATGGTTTTGTTATTTGGTCTTATTTCAGGGGTGTACCCTGCGATGAAAATGTCTCGCCTTAACCCGGTTGCGGCGCTTAAGGGAGGTGCATAAAATGATCCAGCATATTTTAAAACTAATATGGAATAGAAAAGCGAGCAATGCTCTAATCATTGCAGAAGTTGCTATTGCGTTTATTGTTGTGTTTAGTCTTTTAGCGTTGGCTATTCGTAATTTTAATCTCTATCAAGTACCTCTTGGTTATGATTATAAGGACCGATGGCGAGTTCAAGCATCGATACCAGGCGAGTGGGATGCTGAAAGAGATTTAGTGACTATTAATCAGTTACGCGCGGCGTTAAGTAATTTACCTCAAGTTAACAATGTACATCTGCTAAGAAATCCTACTTTCAAAGACTGGGCGTGGACAAGTTCTTACGATCTCGGTGATCAAACTATTTCTTACATGGGTAATCATATTGATGACGGGGCCGCTGAAAATTTTGGTATGAAGCTTCTTGCGGGACGCTGGTTTGGGCCGCAAGATGCAGCGCAAAATTACACGGCAGTTTTGGTGAGCAATTTATTTGTTGAACGGTATTTTCCTGAACAAGATATTATAGGAAAAAACATAGCAAGCGATGAAGGAGAGCAACAACTTAATCACCGGGTTGTGGGGGTGTTCGAACAATTTCGACAATTAGGTGAATTTTCTCCAATGATACCTTATACAATATTTCGGTATGATCTGAATAGTAAAGAAAGCAGACATATGGCAGGTATTGAAATAAAAGTTAATGCCGGTACTAGTATCCAATTTGAAGAAGTGCTGATGAAGCAACTAACATCGATAGCACCCAATTGGGAGTTTAGTATTCGCCCATGGGAGGATTCTCGTCGCAGTCAAACTCGTGGTGCACTTTTACCTCTCATAGTACTTAGCATCATTGGAGGTTTTTTGATTCTAATGGTCGCAATGGGATTGTTTGGTGTGCTCTGGCAGAATGTGACAAGCAGAACACAAGAAATAGGTCTTCGAAGAGCCATTGGTGCAACAGCTAACCAAATACAGCGACAGGTTATGTTGGAGCTTTTAATCGTGAATGCGATAGGTATAATCTGCGCTTCAGTATTGTTGGTGCAGTTGCCCTTACTTGGAGTTTTCAGTGAACTTAATTGGAGCCTGTTTGCCATTAGTATGTTGTTGGCGAGTGTCTTTATGCTGGTTTTGTCCGCGGCATGTGCTTACTATCCAGGGATTGTGGCAACCAGCTTGGCTCCAGCACAAGCGTTGCATTATGAGTAAATGTGAACTGGATTCTTATAACACTACGAATTACAACCAAAACATAGCAATGATTTATTTACGAGAGTTTTTTAATGCCGGTAATATCGAAGAGTAAGAAGACAATGTTAGTCGTAGACGATGATCCATCGGTTACGGCTTCGATTGCTATGTTACTGAAACAGAACGGTTTTAATACAGTGTCGGCAAGCAATCCGCTTGAAGCGCTTGAAGTATTAGACCAACAGCATATCGATCTTGTTTTACAGGATATGAATTTTTCCCGAAATACGACGGGTGAAGAAGGAAAAATATTATTGCAATCCATCAAAAAGTCTCACAATACAGTCCCCGTTATTCTAATGACAGCGTGGGGATCAATTGAACTTGCAGTGGAGGGGATCAAGTTAGGTGCGTCGGATTTTATAACCAAGCCATGGAATAATTTGCAATTGTTAAAGTTAATCGAAACTTGCTTAGAGCTTAATCAATCACAACCGAGTCAACCGGTTACTCGGCAAGCACTTGATGAACAGTATGATTTCTCCGCGATCATCGGAAATGACCCCGCGATGCTCGATGTGCTAGCGACTATTGGGAGAGTTGCTGCAACTAATGCACCGGTTCTGATACTCGGTGATAGCGGTACTGGAAAAGAATTGATTGCGGACGCCATTCATAAGAATTCTAAAAGACAAAGTGGACCATTAGTGAAAGTGAATCTTGGAGGAATGAATGCGACTCTTTTTGAGAGCGAAATGTTCGGCCATGTAAGAGGCGCATTCACCGATGCGAAACAGGACCGTCAAGGGCGGTTTGAAATCGCCGATGGTGGAACAATTTTCCTCGATGAAATGGGGGACCTCGATCCCGCTTCGCAAGTGAAACTACTGCGAGTTTTGCAAGATCAAAGTTTTCAAGCGGTCGGTTCTTCAGTGACCAAAAAATCTGATGTGAGGGTCGTTTCTGCAACTAATCGTGACGTTTACGACATGGTGGCTGAGGGCTGTTTTAGAGAAGATTTACTCTATCGACTTAACTTGATTACTATCAAAATTCCTTCATTGGCTCAGCGTCGAGGTGATATCGCCGCATTGACTCAAGTCCATCTATCCAAAGTCGTCAAGTTGTACAACCTTGGTGCAGTATCGATTGATCAATCAGCAATCAGTTGGCTTGAACAGCAACCGTGGCCTGGGAATATCCGGCAACTGTTTCAAACTATAGAGCGAGCAGTGCTGATGTCTTCGTCCAAAGAGTTAAAACTCTCCGATTTTGAGTCCGTTGAACCAAATGTAAATAAATCACTGGTTGATGCCAACTTACCCGTAGGTTCACTGACTTTGGATGAAATGGAAAAATTGATGATTCAAAAATCGATTCAAGCTTACAATAACAATCTCTCTAAAGTAGCGCAGGCGTTAGGCATCAGCCGTGCTGCACTTTATAGACGGCTAGAAAAGTATGGAATAAATTAGTGAATCTTCGGAAAAAATTACTTACTCTGAGTGGGCTGTTGCATAGTTTTCTCTTAGTACTGTCCATCATTTTTTATCAGCAATTAGAGCTTTATATCTTACTGGTAGAGCTAGTACTTCTCGGTAGTTTTGTTATGTTCTATCGGCTAATAGCTAGAGCACTACAGCCTCTGGAATACATTGATATTTTTTCTAATTTATTGAAAGAAGAAGAGTTCACTTCCCGCTTTAGTCAGCTTCATCAGAAAGACCTCGATCGATTAGTAGACCAATTTAATGTAATGTTAAATAGGCTACATAAAGAAAGATTAGCTATCGGAGAGCAAAAAGGTGTATTTCAAAAGTTAATGGCAGAATCTCCGATTGGCGTGGTCTTAATGGACTACGATAATCGAATCTCTGATCTTAATCCCGCCGCCGAAAAGTTACTCGGTATAAATAAAGACGTCGCATTCGAAAAGAACTTGTCTCAATTTGACCAATCATTATTAAAACAGTTAAAGGATGTTACTGTTGATACACATCAGCTTGTGCTTGCTGACAGGGGGCGGCGACTAAAAATTGGACATTATGCTATTCATGACCGAGGATTCGATCGATCGTTTTATATGCTCTTTGAAATGACCAGTGAAATTCATCAATCTCAAAAAGTCGCCTACGAGAAATTAATTCGCTTAATGTCCCATGAAGTTAACAATACTATAGCGATTACAAACTCCTTATTAGAAAGCTGTTTAACTTTTAAATCTCAACTCGATGATGACTCCAAGCAAGATTTTGTAAAAGCGATTAATATCGTTGTTAACCGATGCGGTAGTTTAAATGAATTTATGCAAGGTTATTCAGACATTGTGAAGCTTTCTCAACCTGTATTGACTGAGTTTAACTTCAGTAAATTAATTAGAGATCTATCCTTTCTATTTCATGCAGAGTGTAAAAAACAAAATATTGAATTGTCGTTCATTCATTCGGGTGATATTTATCTAAACGCCGATGTTAGTTTGATCGAACAGGCCATAATGAATGTGATTAAGAACGCGATGGAAGCGATAGAATCATCCGGCCGAATTGAAATTAGCCTTCAAAAGAGTGTTGAAAAAATCGTTCTTGAAATACGGGATAATGGTTGTGGAATTAGTGAAGAAATAGAACAACAACTATTCACCCCTTTTTTCACATCCAAAGAATCAGGACAAGGGGTAGGGTTGATGCTAGTACGAGAAATCTTCAAGTTGCATGATTTCGATTTCTCTTTGCGTAATCGAATTGAAACGAATGGCGCATTATTTCAATTAGTCGTTAAGATTTAATCTCATCTCAATGAGATTCGCATGAAATCCAGCCTTTTGATAGGCCCTGATCGCAGACTTATTCTCAGCAAAAACCGTTAAGCATAAGACATTCAGATCTTTGTCCTTTGCCCAACTTGTTAGCTCTTGCAGGATTCTTTTATTGAGCCCTTGACCTCTGAAATTAGGGTCAACATACATGAACCCAAGATAACCGTGAGACTCATAATTAAGGTAGTCACGTCCTTTTCGAATATGAACAAACCCGGAACCCACTAATTGACCATTACTCTCAGCGACTAATACTTGAGCGGTACTTAGTTCTATTAGCTCGGCCAAATCATAGTAGTGAAAATGTTCTTTTTTCATTCGTTCTTCAAAAGGGCGCTCGTATTCAAC
>JAHRVB010000092.1 GCA_019090895.1 Kangiellaceae bacterium | reverse complement strand
CAGCCTAAAGACTGACCTACACGGGATCGGGGATAAAAAGGTAGGTCGTTCTTCAGGCCGACGCTGAGGTTGAAGGTTTAGACAGACGTTTCGATTTTACTCTTGAGCATCGCTGTCAGCCTAAAGACTGACCTACACGTGATCGAGATAAAAATGTAGGTCGGTCTTCAGGCCGACGCTGAGGTTGAAGGTTTAAACAGACGTTTCGATTTTACTCTTGAGCATCGTGTCAGCCAAAAGACTGACCTACACTGACCGATGGCAATGATAAATCTGCCCAATTAACTCTATTAACTAACATGAAACGCACTAATAAAACTCACTAACGCGTTTGATTGAGTGGAGTCCTTTAACAACCTCTCCGGGTGTTTGCTATTTAATTCCGCAATTGGTGCAGACCAATCAATATCGACTGGATGCATTGGTTCACCGAATCCGAATTCAAAAAGGTCATTATCGAGCCTCACCCAAACGGCTTCATTTTCGAGGATTGAATCGAACTTCATGCAAAGCGGTGACAAGTTTTTATCTAAGCCACTAAACATCGACTTCATGGCTAATAGATCCCACTCCGGGCGATGTAAGTATTCGGGGTCTGATTGTTGATTTGAGAGGTTAAAGCCCCATCGAATAAGCGCCAATAGCGAAGGCTCCAAGGCAAGCCCCAGTTTTGTCAACTGATAATTACTGGCCGGTTTTGCAACGATGTCCATTTCTATTAGCTCCTTCATTCGAGCGGCCAATAGATTAGTTCCCATACCTTCTAGATTTTTGAGCAATTGTCCGTATCGCCGGGGTCTCAGCAATAATTCACGAATAATAAGCATAGTCCAACGCTCAGACAGGATATCGGCTGCATGGGCGAGAGCACAGTTCTGTTTATGGCTTCTTTTTAACATGGATGAAATTTAACACTTTACTATAGTTTTTTAAAGTAAAAAGGCGTATATTACATATACTATATGTTTTTAAAGTAAGTTGAGTGTTGAATACTTAAACTAGGAGAAAGAAATGATAGAAGTGAATTCAAAATTGAAACGAGCTTTGCGATTCAACGCCCTGTTTTCGTCCATCTGTGCATTGGCATTATTGATGGCTGCTGATTGGTGGACCGCACAATTCGGGCTTCCAGCATCAATGTACGTGATAGCAGGTGGTGTCGGTCTACTGCTTTTTGCAGCGAATCTAATATGGGTATCTTCATCTGAGCGACAAAAGAAAGTAAAGATTCTGGGTATTATTGCTTCTGATTGGGGCTATGTTATTGGCGCTGTCGCTGCTTTGTTGCTAGCCGCGAGTTTTATGACTGCCATTGCAATGGCATTCTTGGGCTTCACTGCGTTAGTGGTTACCATTGCCGCAGAGTGGCAAAGAAGAGCTGCTTTTTCGACTGCGGAAAATTAAAAACAAAACAGTTAGATGTAATCATGCCAGAACTAATTGAGACTAGGGCTAGGTTTTAAGCCTTGAGATCGAAACAAGTAATTCAACTAAATTTGAGTTATGGTTATCCCACAACTGACTAAAGGTTTAGAGGGATACTATGATTGGCTGGCCAATTACTTTTTCGATCAAGCAGCTTAGCTGCAAATTGATGGTGCTTGCACTGGGTCTATTAATTGTGAGTTGTGGTGAACAAGACAGCCCTCCAAAATCAGAAACAAAAGCCGTCGTTAAAGTCACGGCAGATCTCGTCTTAAAAAATGCAAAGATCTACACCCTTAATTGGCCAGATCCCGATGAAGATGGTCAACCTTCCGCTTACGCGCCTTACAATCAAAAAGGCTGGCATCCCGATGCGACAACCATTGCCATTAGCGAAGGCAAAATTATTTATGTTGGTGATGGTGATGAACTCACTTCACTAATCGATGAGTCAACTCAGCAACTTGATTTGCAAGGAGCGACGGTCATTCCCGGCTTAGTAGATTCTCATGTTCATGTGGCAGAGCTGGGAGAGATTTTACGTCGGGTAAATTTAATTGATGTGCAAACACCACAACAAGCGATCGAACGGGCAAAAGTCTTTGAAACACAACTTTCTCAAGGCGAGTGGTTAATCGGCCAAGGATGGGATGAAGGCGCTTGGGCAACCAATTACCCCAACCGACAATTACTTGATGCAGCTTTTCCGGACCGACCCGTGGTTTTTAAAAGTTTGCATGGCTTCGCGATTTGGACGAATTCCAAAGCGCTTCAAATGATCGGAATTAATGAGAAATCACAGGCGCCTGTCGGTGGCGAGATTGTTCTTGACGAGCAATTCAATCCGACCGGTATCTTTCTAAATAATGCGACTAATTTGATAAAGGATGGTATTCCAAAAACAACCGCTGCTGAATTCGAACAGTTCATTGCCGATGGCTTAGCAAAAATGGCAAGAGATGGGTATGTATCTGTTCATCAAGCGGGTGCCGCAACGGAACATATGAATGCATTTGAAAAATTGCGAGCTGAAAATCGTTTACCCATTCGTGTCTACGCCATGTTATCGGCAAGAGATAAATCATTGGCCGATAAATGGGTTAAAAAAGGACCCTACACCGATCCTCAAGGATGGCTCGATATTCGTTCTGTAAAAGCCTACTACGACGGCGCATTGGGTAGTCGTGGCGCAAGGTTATTAGAACCGTATAGTGATTTACCTGATCACAAAGGCGTGAGTGGTGATGGGTATGGTTTTGATGGCGAGATTGTTAAAGAGTTAATGAAATCAGGATTTCAAGTGGGTATCCATGCAATCGGTGATGCAGGGAATCGAGAAACGTTGGATTATTTACAATCCGTTTATAACGAATATCCTTTGGCAAAAAATAACCGACACAGAATTGAACACGCTCAAGTCATCAGTGAGCAAGATATTCCGCGATTGGCTAAGATGTCGATTGTGGCATCTATGGAACCTCCTCATGCCGTTGAAGATAAAACGTGGGCTGAGACTCGCTTAGGCAGTGACCGAATTAAAGGTGCATATGCTTGGCGGAGTCTAAGACAAGCCAACGTTGCTCTGACTTTTAATTCCGATCTACCGGGTTCTGATCACAATATTTTCTATGGACTTCATTCTGCCATCACTCGTCAGGATAAGAATTCTCAACCCGAAAACGGTTGGTATCCCGAACAGTCGATGACAGCCGAAGAAGCGTTGAGGGGCTACACCATTTGGGCGACTTACTCAGCGTTCAGGGAAGAACAAACGGGTGTGTTAGCGAATGGTCGATGGGCGGATATTACGGTATTGGACATTGATCCTTTGCAAGTTGGCGAAACACAACCACAGAAATTGCTCGATGGGAAAGTTTTGATGACAATCGTTAATGGCAAGATCGTTTATCAAAGTCAAAAATAAACGATAAGCTACAAACCAGTAGAGTGAAATAATTAACATGAATCAAGAGCAAGTTAAAGAATACCTTTTATCCAAGCCTCAAAGCTTCGAAGACTTTCCATTTGGTCCAGAAGTTGCTGTGTTTAAAGTGAAGGGCAAGATGTTTGCGACATTAGCCATTGGCAAAATGGGAAAAGGTGATGATGAAGGAAATCTTGATTGGTGGATGAATTTAAAATGCGATCCAGATGAAGCGTCGGCATTGCGGGATATCTTCAAGTCGGTGATCCCCGGTTATCATATGAATAAGCGGTTATGGAATACCATTATTCTGGATGGTTCAATTCCACCAGGGGAGATTGAGCGAATGATTGATAATTCGTTTATGCTAGTGATAAATAAAATGAGTAAGAAAGATCAGACTTCTATTTTGATTCATTTGTAGCTAAAGCATATTCTAGTCAACCTCACTCCGAAAGTAATTCAACCTTTGACTCTGATTTATATTGATCAAGGGTTGATATCATGAATTTTAGCATGCGAACAGCCCACCAATGGAAAACGATTGAATTTTGCATAGCGGTCTTAAATTCCTTTGATGATTGAAATCCAATTCACAAGTTTTGGTAAAAATAATAGTAGAACAGTAAGTCCATTTAGCCAAAATTATTCTTGATAACTAAGATGACAATTCCAATAGCCACCCAAGCTAAAAAGTGGACTATATTTTTGTAAGGCGAATCGACTTTTACCATCAGTTCTTCAGATTCTACATCGAGCTCAAGTAACCGGTTTTTTACCTTGTTGTAATCGAAATAGTTAGCTATGAATTCTATTCCTACTTTTTCTGTGTATTTTACGTAAGCCAACGCAAGTAGAAATCCAGACAATCCAAATAAGAAGTAATGTGATATTTTTTCTAGGTCTTTAATTATTACCAACAAAAGTAGTGCGATAATTCCTATGCCGGCCAATAGGTAGAACATTCCCGAAACTAAACTTCCCTTTTTTATCTCATTAAGACTGTTAGAGCATAGCAGTATGCTTTGTAACGCCTTTATTTCGTTTTTGTTATTCATTTATCTTCCTGAGTGTTACGCTCAATTTCATAATTAGTATTAGTCTTTCAACCAAATAGCTGTATCAATGTTGGTTCAGGCTTCTCGCGTAGTCTCGCACAAGCCTAACGTTATTCGGTTGAAATTCTAGCGCTAAGTAATTACTGTCAGTGTTGATTGTGAAGACACAATTACTTTCGATTATCATTTCCGTATAGTTCTTAATCCTGCCAACTTTAGTAGAGTTTATATCCGCTTCGATTTCATGTGCGTATGACTGGGCATCCTCAAAATTAGATAAGCATTTTTTCGACAAATAGAAACGAGGGTAGATGGTCATGGTTTTAGCAACAACTTTTGTTAAGCGCTTGATTTTCTGTTGCCCATCCAAAGAAACCGTCTTATATCCCCAACTCACTATTACATTTTCTGGGATAGAATGCTCGGTAGCAAGTGCTGAAAAGGAGAAAATAACTAGTAAGACTAATCTAAACATATTCATCAAGTATTTCCTCTACACACACATTAAGTTTAACGTTTTTGCAAGGTCAGTTTGATTGGCTTCTTCTTTTAAGCTATCTTCATATATTAGAGTCTTCATGTCTTTTTAGGTACCTAATTACAAGTACCAAT
>JAHRVB010000091.1 GCA_019090895.1 Kangiellaceae bacterium | reverse complement strand
CCCTTAGGAGGGGACCGCTCTATCCAAGTGAGCTACAAGCGCTTAAGAAAAACGATTTGTTGAGACAACTAAGCAGCAGCATATTAATACAATTACTTTATAAATCAAGCTCTGATTGTACCGCTTAGAGAAAGCGTCGAATTTACGACCTATGTAGCAATGATTTGTTTGTGTTTCTGATTCTGATTCCTAATGAACTAATAATTTAGATTAACTGGCTCGATTGTAGATGACAGAAAATATTAGAAGGCCGACCACCGTATTCCCGCCCCCGCTCGTGAACGTTCGAATTTGTATAACGGATCGAGGTTATCAAAGTTAGCGTGCTCTAACTCGACGTAAAGCGCTATGTTTGTGGTGAAAAGTGTCGCTATTATCCATTCGTAACCTAGCATTACAGATATGCCCTGCTCTTCATAACTGTCTTCTTCAAGAATTTCTTGTTCAACATCAATTAAATTAACTAAGGTAAATTTAGAATATTTAACTTCCGCTCTTAGATGTTGGTACTGGCTTATTTTGTGCACCGCCGAAATCGATAAATAACCGTTAGTCGCATTGTAATAACCCGAAGTGGTGTCTCTTCGTTCTTCATAGTGATAGGTGTAGCGCCAGTTGGTCTCTTCATTAGGACGGTAGATATACCCCATATTCAAAGTTGAATAATTAAACACTAAATCGCTGTCTACGATATTGACTCCTTCAAGGTCTTTCGCCCTTCTGTCAATGTATTCTCTTTGGGTAAACGAACCATTCATGAAGATTCGCCCTAGGTCAGAGGCCTTATACTCAAAACCTAATGTAAATGTCTGATTAGCATTATCTAGATTGCTTAATCCAGGTATTTCGACGACTTCATAAATGCGATCACTTTTTTTATAAGAAACTCCATATTCGAAGTAACTCGTTGGCAGGTACATTAATTCAGCGAAGTAATCCAATTGGTTAAAATCATATCGATCCGCTATAGAGGCTCCTTCAAATAGTCCAACAAAGCCAGTCCTTCGATCAACATACGTTTTGTCTTTTGTAAAATAGTCTGCGGAAAGTTGATAACTGAACTGACTTTCACCAATTTTAAATAAGTCTTGGAAATCTATATTTGCAGAGGCATTAAACTCGTCAGCTCTTGGGTCGTCTTCATATTGCGTTTTAAAGGCATTGGCTTCTATGTGTAACTTGTCAAAAAACTTGTGCTTTAGATTTATTTCACCCTTTACGAAATAGACTTCTTCATCGGGTTTTAGGAGTTCTGATAATTTATGAGGGTTAGTATCAGCACCGTAGGTCGCTGTCGCATTTATGGAATTATTATCAGTTGCCAGGGTATATGAAGAGCACAAACCTGCGATCACTGGTAGACAGATTAACCTTTTTCTCATAAATTCTTGCTCATTATAATTTGCATATAGATTAACTCTAATTTCATATTTGTTCGAAAGAGTTTAGTACCTCACTATTGGAAATGTGTACTTGAAGAAGCTCTTGCAAACTGATTTTACAGGTTATTGGCCAAACAACAATTGTAGCTGCTCTTTATAACCCTCTGAATGACCTGCTTCACAAAAGAGCAACGATAAAATAATCAAATCTGTCCAAGTAACCTGTTATTAGGACAAATAACCTTGTTTGTATGGCGTACCGCACTATTTCTTCATCCTAGGTAGGACAGTAAATTCTGAATATCCAACCTATTCAAGTCCAAGATCCAATACTAGTTAAAATTCTCGGAAAACTTCCCTTATGGCGTTCTGACACACTAACTTGTAAATTATAGTCAGCTAATTGCTAACTCGCTTATAATTAACGAGAATTAGCCGGCATAAGTTCTAGAGATATTCGTTGTGAGCATTGGATACGTTTAAGCAGCCTAAGATAACTAGCCTGACTAACGAAAAAAGCCAACTGATGACTCAGTCGGCTTTCTTGTTAAAACAATAAACGCTTCTATCTAGATATTCGATAGCGTATTACCAGTTAGTTCGAAGTCCCAAATAAAACTCTCGTCCAATCGTGCTATTTAGACTCGATACTATATTTCGGCTTGAACCATTATTCAGACCAGAAGGAAGTATTGGGCCTAAATCATCAAGCATATTTCGTACGCCACCGTACATCTGGACTGAACCTGGTCCATCTAACCGGTACGATACATAAATATCATGATATGACTGGCTTCCCGTTTCAAAATAATCTTCGTCCAAGGTTGTCAGGTCATTATCATCAACACCACCACTGTTAAAACGCCAAGTGTAATTAATAAACAGATCGTTAAGATTCCAACTAACAGAAGTTCTAGCCCTATCTTCTGGGTCACCTATCTCACCGTTAAAGTCACTCAGTTCCACGCCTTCTAAACCATCAAATTTCATTTCATTGGTCAATGAATGATTATAAATAAGTCTAAAATTGAAGTCCCCAGGTACAGAATCGCTCGATAACTTATAATTAACCGTCAAATCAATACCTTCTACTTCTCGAAAATTCAAATTTTCATCCCGATTAATCACTTCAGCAACTTCACCAGTAGAGGCATCTCGCGTGACCACATCGCAAAATCGATTGGCAGGGAAATCAATAGCGTTGTAACATAAATCAACCGTGTCTTGAGTCGAAATAGTACCTATCGCATCATCGATCTCAATATGGTAATAGTCCACTAATAGCGAAAATTCTGGAACTGATTGTGGGGTAATAACAGCACCAAAAGTAAAGGTATCGGCCGTTTCCTCTTTAAGCTGATTATTACCGGAATTAGGTCCAAAAACACTTCCATCACCATCAAATGCCACACCCGCATTATCTGGATTAGCAAAATATGCCTGAAGACCTGGATTATTGAGACAATTAGCAGCGATGCTGGCGTCCACACCTGTTCCATCAGAATTTAGCCCGGTACACGGGTCATCGAGAGCATCAAAGTCTCCACGAGGTGCCGAAAAGAATTCCGTAATATTAGGAGCACGTTGTGAACGAGAAAACTGACTGCGTAAACGAAAATCTTCATTGGGTGTCCAACTCCCTCCAAAATTGTAACTGAACACATTTCCTACGGTACTATAGTCCCCTGCTCTTAACGCCAATTGTGCCGAAAATGTCTCGCTTAGTGGTATGTCGACTTCTGCAAAAACTTCGGTAACTTCGAATCCAGCCTCTAGATTGGGTACCACCGAAATACTGGTGTCTTCTACGACATTATCAGGATCGCCAACCGTTTTTTGATCTTCCTCCCGGTATTCAAAGCCGAAAGCGACTGCCGCAGTTCCTGCATTGGTTTCGAACCAATCACCATTCATACTTCCTGAAACAACCAGCTGCTCACGCTCCTGATTTAATCTTCCCGTATAACGAATATAATCAGCCATTTGTTCTGTCACAGTTCCAGTACCAAATATATTTAATGGAACGCAACCATTGATTCTCGCGTCGGCATCTTCACATTGAAAACCACCGCTGCCGTCATCTTCTATATTCAGAGCGAATTGAATATTTTGATAATTAAGCGCGTTAATTTGAGTTTGGTTTTGTTCGAATTTACCGTAGGCAACTGAACTAGTCCATTCCATACCATTGTCAAGAAGACCGGAAAAACCAACAGCAGTCCTTAAAGTGTCTCTTTGATTATTTTTTATATCCATGCCGAGTTCAGCGAATCGACGTACCCAACTGACACTACCAGAGCGCGTTTCCTCGACCTCAGCCGGAATAAAGGGGTGACTAGAAGACATACTTCCTATATCAACTGAATCCCCTGCTGGACCAATATCGGTACCGCTAGTGGCCGAACGAGGTGCATTGGTGGAAATCGTCTCAACCTGAGTAAAGTAAACCTCACCAAACAGTGTGACCTCGTCTGTAATATCGTAATGAGTCGTCATTGCACTGGCCAATACTTCCACTGCAGGAGATAAACTACGCCCGGGCCGAAAGTTGAATCCGTCCAATGGTGTCTCGTAGCCATCACTTGCATCTCTGCCATCAAGTGGCGCTAGTGATTGATCATTAAACCAAACACCGTCTTGGTTCCACGCATCATCACCTTCGAACCGTCCACCTAATATGTGACTACTTAAATTTACATCAAAAGGTAAACCGGCACCCGCAAATGCTATCGCTTGAATCGATTCAGGTCTCGTATCATCAGCTAGCACTTCTGTTTCATCATCATAGGAAAAGCCGAACATGAAATTACCGCGGTTACTATCGAAATTCTTACCGAATGTAAAATCTAAGGTATTTTCTGTCTCTCCACTTGCATCGGCAGTGCCATAACGGTAATTTGCCTTAATACCGTCAAAACTGTCCCGTAATATAATATTGACAACCCCTGATATAGCGTCTGCTCCATAGATTGCTGATGCTCCACCAGTGGTCACTTCGATATTTTTGACGAATCCGGCGGGAATAGAATTAAGACTAACTCGCTCACCGTTACCGCTGTTAGAAACAACTCTTCGCCCATTGATAAGCGTAAGGGTTCTGTCACCACCTAATCCGCGTAAACTGATGGTACTAAGCCCAGCATTTTGCACACTTAGCCCCGTACTTTCTGGCGACAAGCTGTAACCGACACCCGGTATTTGCGTTAGGAGCTCCGCTAAATCAACGGTACCACCGGCTTCAATATCCTCCGAAGTGAGACTCTGCACTGGTGTAGAAGAATAAATGTCATTACGTTTAATGCGGGATCCCGTTATGGTAATTGAATTATCGGCATTGGAATCAGCGCCATTTTGTTCGGCAGCTATCTCTTCTGCCAATGCTGACGTGGGCAGCGCAGTTGATAACGCTACCACGATGGGTAAATACTTCCACTGGGCTTTGCTCATGATGTTCGTTTCTCCGTATTTATTCTTGTTTATCAGTTTTGGAAAGGGGCAATCGTGTTATCTAAATTAAGCGAAAAGCAGAACCGGTATTTGGCATTGTTAGTCTATAACGACCAAGTCTGTAACGATCTAGTCTGCTACGAACTAGCTTGTTATGACTTATTCTGTTACGCACTAGCCAGCAGTGAATCGGCCTGTAACAACCATTTCTGATTTCGAAGGTTGTCTTACTGTTACTCGCAGCGTCATCTTATTGATGGCTTTGTAACAGTTCAAGTTATCGAATGTGAAATATTCTCATTTATTTCTGGTTTCCTTATAAGTTATTTATTTTCATATAAAACAATAAGTTAAGTGTCTTTGTTAAATCCATAAAGAGCGCTTAAATGGTTCTATGGGTATCTCTTCCAGAATAGATTTGCTAGAATCTGGCTAAAATAAAATCACAAGTTTTACAATTCTGTTAGTAAAAGAGCACGCTAGTCTGAGTCTAAACAGAGTAACGAGATTGACGTTGTTAGAATGGATAATGCTGCTAATTTCACCCTAGATAGATGCCGAATAGTCTGCGACGAATATCGTTTAGAATCGATAGATGCAGTGACGAATATTAGTTTACAACCTAAATTTGTCGAAGTTGTTGAGTACTTGGCATCAAATTATCCTCGCCTCGTATCTCGAACCGAACTAATTAATACCGTTTGGAATGGAAACTTTCTTATTGGCGAACAAGCGTTAACCAATGCTATTTGGAACTTACGCCAAGCCTTTCGAAAATGCCTCTCCGAGACACAAGTAATCGATACCGTCCATAAAGCCGGATATCGACTTCTTATAGAACCTAAATTTGAGAAGAGTCATCATCTACGCCGTCCCTTAAAACCACTGAACTTACTTACTAACAAGTGGCTATTATCTGGCTTAGCATTTAGCTTAGTAGTGATATCCGCAATTATTTATTCGTTGCAACCAAAGTTACAGTTTCAAAGCGCTTCACTTCAATCGATTACCACTGAACCAGGCCGAGAGGTATTTCCTTCTCTTTCTCCGGACGATCGATGGGTGGTATTTAAATGGATACGCCAGGGACATACGGATGACTTGTACTTAAAAAACCTAGAACGACCAGATATTCCTTTAAAAAGACTGACCTTTTCGGAACAAGAAGAAGGAGCGCCAGTTTGGTCGAAGGATGCTCAGACCATATTTTACAATCAAGTTAATCGGTCCAATAAGCAATGCCACGTTGTTCGGTTAGTGTTAAAAAGCGGAATTGAAGAAAAAATAGCCCCTTGCCAATATCAAATGCTTACCCAAATATCGCTTTCTCCAGATGGCCAGTACCTTGCCTATGTTTCACCCGAAGAAAATAACTTACCAGCAACAATCTCTATTCTCGAACTTAGTGATTTAAATAAAGCGCCTCGAAAAATTAATTGCGAGCTTAATTGTGATTACAGAAACCGAGATCTCGCCTTTTCGCCTGATAACAAAACATTAGCGGTTACACGTCGAATAGGCGGATACAATGAAAACATATTCCTGATTGATCTTGCCACTGAACAAACGACACAGCTGACTAAAGGATTCAAAAATATAGTGGGAATTGCGTGGCATCCAAACAGTCAAAAAATGGTTTTCGGCTCGCAAGAATCAGCGTTTAGAAATGCATACATAGTTGATGTTAAATCAAAAGAAATACAATCTCTTGATGTAATGGGCTTTGGTTTTCCAAGTTTTTCAAATAACGGTGATTTTTTAATTTTTCACTCTCGCACGGCAAAGCGTTACATCGCAGCCTTATCATTGAATAAACAGGCTAACTCTGTGCTATTTCCTCTGGCACGTTCTGAATTTAGTCACCGGAATCAGAGCTATTCCGCTATCAATAATAAAATTGTATACACCTCTAATGAATCAGGTCATTTTGAGTTGTGGGTTTCGGATACAACCGGTGAACAAAGAGAACAAATTACTTATCTTGAGCAAGAATTAGAATCACCTAATTGGTCCCACGACGGTACAAAAATAGTCTTCTTAGCGCCAAATGGGGAAGCTTCTGGAAACAAAATATATTTACTTGATTTAATGACAAAAAATGTCGCAATGATTGAATCAGATTATGAAGCACACGGCCGACCCACGTGGACCGCGGATGATACTGGTATTATCTCTTCACTCTACAATGGCGAAAAAGAAAATCTCTATATATTTCCTACCAATGGAGAAACGCCAACAGCGCTAACGACCGATGGCGGAATTTACGGACAAGTTGATAGTTCTGGCAATATTTATTTTACAAAAGAAGATAAAAGCCTTTGGGTTAAGTCTCCGGAATCAAGTGCTCCTCCTATCAGCATACTCAACGACAAAGGATTTTCTTCTCTTTACTCATGGACGCTGACTCAATCCGGCATTTATTACTCACAAAAAGAACAAGATTATTTTCGAGTCAATTATTTTGATTATCAGTCGGAGCAAGTACTCGAAGTGACAAAACTGCCTTGGCTGACCGATGATAAATATGTTTCGTTTTCTGTTATTGAAAATGAAAAAAAATTATTAATATCCGTTCAAGAATTTCCACAAGCCAATATTAAATTATTACGTCATCCCCTATTAGTCGCTAAGTAGAGCGACTGTTTGTTCCTGTCGATAATTCAATTAGAAAGGTTGCAAAGCTGTTACTCCAAGAGTAGCAGTTGAGGGTCGAGTCGTGTTTTCAACCAATTTAAACGCCAATCGAGATGAGGACCTGTGGCTCGGCCTGTCGCCCCCATAGTACCGAATTTCATGTTCTGTTTTAATTCGTCTCCGACTTTTACTGCAACCGAAGCGAGATGCAGATAAGTGGTCGATATACCGTAACCATGATCGATTATCACAGTACCACCGGAAAAAAATAAGTCATTTTCCGCTAAAGTGACAACGCCATCGGCTGGAGCGACGATCGGAGTGCCTACTTTATTAGCGATATCGAGCCCAAAATGTGGACGTTTGGGCTCGCCATTTAATACTCGCTGACTGCCATAGACGCCAGAAAATCGACCCTCTGCAGGTTTAACAAACCCCATTAAGAATGAATTCTGATGACTCATAGACTTTCTTGCTTCAGCAACTAACACGCCCTCTTTTTTTATTCGGGCTAAAGTTTCTTTTGAACGAGGGTTGACTTTGCTCGGTGGCAAACCGTCTATTCTCTCTACTTTCCAATCACGTTTAGTCACATAAACAGGAAATCGAGTTTTAGATTCGCCCGAAATAATATCTAAGAAGACTTCATCAGCGCTCTCCCTGCCGACCCCAAAAACAAACTCTCCAGTTTCCGTAATTTGCAGTTTGGTTCCGTTAAAATAAACGTCACCTTCAACCAACATTCGGCCAACGAGCATGCTGCCTTGTTGAGGGTTTTTGGTAAATATCTGAATAGCAGGTTGTTCAGAATTCGTACCAAAGCTCGCCATTAATAGCGCAGGCATTAACAAAGACCTAAAGAAAGTTCGTCGCCAATTGGTAGTAGCCGACTGAGTCCTATTCCTTAAGTATTTGAAAAACAAACTAGTCTGATTATAACTGGATAATTTCTTCATTCTTGTGTTCATCCCTTTCCCTGATAGCAACTGGTTAAATATAATGTGTGTCACCCATTGCTGATGTTTATGCTTGGCTTTCTCTTAGGCTAATAAAATCGAGCGCCTTTTCAATTCGGGCTATCGCTCTTTCTTTACCCACCCAAAGCAAGGTTAAATCAATCGCCGGTGACATGCCTGCGCCAGTGGCTGCTACACGCAAAGGCATACCCACTTTACCCATTCCGACGTCAAGCTCAGCAGCGGTTTGATCCACAGCAGCTTGTATCGATTCCGGCTGCCAATCATTGACGGCAGCGAACTTCGATTTAATTAACTCAAGCACAGGCCTTGCAACAGGTCTAAGGTGTTTTTTAGCGGCTTTTGGGTCGAACGCTTCGAATTCTTGATAATAAGGCTTTAGCACGGTTACTAATTCATTTAAAGTTTGCGCTCTCTCTGAAAACTCGACAACCAAATCCGCAATTTCAGGACCATCCGACAGCTCAACACCTTGTTGATCGAGATGCCATTGCAAATGTGGCATCAATTTTTCAATCGGTGTGGATTTAATATATTGCTGATTCAACCACTTTAATTTATCGGTATTAAACGCAGACGGCGCTTTATTGATGTTATTAATATCAAATAAGGACTTCATTTCGGCAATCGAAAAGACTTCTTGGTCACCATGTGACCAACCCAATCGAACTAAATAATTTAGTACAGCCTCTGGAAGATAACCGTCATCACGGTATTGCATCACACTCACCGCACCATGACGCTTAGAAAGCTTTTTCCCATCATCACCCAATATCATAGGAACATGACCAAATTCTGGAGCGGCGTATCCTAACGCATCAAAGATATTGATTTGACGTGGGGTATTATTGATATGGTCATCACCGCGGATGACTTGAGTAATTCCCATATCCATATCATCGACAACAACCGTAAAATTATAAGTGGGTGAACCATCCGTACGCGCTATAATCAAATCATCAAGCTCTTTATTAGCAATGGTTATTTCGCCTTTAACAACATCTTTGAAGGTAACAACACCTTCTTTAGGATTCTTAAAACGAACCACATGGTCTTTACTGAGGTCTATTTGTTCAGCAGTAAGATCACGACATTTACCGTCATATCGAGGCTTTTCTTTGTTATTCATTTGATTTTCACGTAATTCGTCCAACCTTTCACGGCTACAAAAACAGGGATATGCTTTTTGTTCACCGGTTAATTGCTGAATCACTTCTTTATATCGGTCAAATCGGTGTGTTTGATAAATCGGTCCTTCGTCCCATTCAAGCGCTAACCATTTCATACCATCCATAATCGCTTGCACTGCTTCAGGAGTACTGCGCTCTAGGTCAGTATCTTCAATTCTGAGTACAAATTCACCATCGTTCGCTCTTGCGTGGAGCCAAGAGTACAGAGCGGTACGAGCTCCGCCCACATGAAGGTAGCCAGTCGGAGAAGGAGCAAAACGTGTTTTAACAGACATGAGTTTATCGCTTGTGTGTAGTTGTAGAAATTCGCTGCCTATTCTATCAAATCACGCTCGAAAAAAATAATTAAATTAGTGGTTGACCAACCATAAGATTCTCTCTAAAATGCGCCCCTCTTGAGAGAGACAAGCATGAATCTTTCTGGAAAAATGGGACTTTAGCTCAGTTGGGAGAGCATCGCCCTTACAAGGCGAGGGTCAGTGGTTCGAGCCCACTAAGTCCCACCATTTTAAGAAAGCCCGCAATGGTTTCATTGCGGGCTTTTTTGTGTCCATCGATTTTACTACCGGTTTACCGATCCCTTATCTTGTCTTTTCCTTTCTTTTTCTTTCTTTTCCTATCTCCCAGCTCCCAGCTCCTATACTCTCCTTTCTTTTCCCAGCTCCTATCTTTTCCTAGCAACTAGTAACTCGCTACTGTTTTTTCCTAGCTCCCGTCTTTTAACTAAAGCGCCATCGACATTTCATGCCAGCTTAATCCGCCATGTTCTGATTTAGACAGACCTAATAATTTAAAACCATATTTTCGGTACATATCGATTAATTCAGTTTGGCAAATAAGAAAAATGTCAGTCTTATTGTGCTCACGCATTTTGTCGACGAAATGACTCATTAACTGATTCACTAATCCTAATCCTTGATACTCAGGGTGGGTTACAACCGACATAATAACGATTTGTTTTCCACTACTGTCATGTCCAACCAGTTCCTTAAAATTCTCATCCGAAAGCACAACATGATCCGTGGCTCCGGAATTGATGAATCCCACAACCTGTTGATCATTTTCAATGACGATAAACCCCTCAGGATATTGTTTAATTCGTTTTAGTATTTTCTCTTTGGTCGCCGCTTCGTCTCCAGAATAGGCGTCTGACTCGATGACGAAGCACCTATCTAGGTCGTCTTCTTTCACTTCGCGGATATTAAACTGATTCATCTTTTAGTTTTCCTAAGTGGGTGTTATTCCTGAACTATCTCTTATACGCAGCGCGAGTCTCTAGCAACTTGATTAGTTAAACCAACAAACGTGAAAAGAACAACTTAATATTGCATTGAGTGGCAACATCGATAAACTAGAGCTTTATAAGATCAGCACCGACAATATAAGAAATTAAGTGAGGAAGATATGAATTTTTTGAAATTATTAGGTATAAAAGCTCAAAACTACGGTGCATCCAGCGGTACTGAATGGCTCAAAACGAAAGATAACGGTGCTTTTGATATTATTTCGCCCGCTGATGGCGCTGCTATCTCTAGTGTCTACAAATCAACAATGGACGATTACCAGGCTCTTACATCAAGCGCACAGCAAGCGTTCTTATATTGGCGTAAACAACCCGCTCCATTTCGCGGAGAAATAGTTCGTCAGATAGGCAATCAATTAAGAAAATTTAAACAACCACTTGGTGAATTGGTCTCCTACGAAATGGGAAAATCGTTACAGGAAGGTTTGGGCGAAGTTCAAGAAATGATTGATATCTGTGATTTTGCAGTTGGGCTGTCCCGACAGCTAAATGGCTCTACTCTGCACTCAGAAAGACCGCTACATAGAATGTACGACCAATATCATTCGCTGGGCATCGTTGGTGTTATATCGGCATTTAATTTTCCGGTAGCTGTTTGGGCCTGGAACGCAATGATCGCTGCTGTGTGTGGAAATGTGACCTTATGGAAACCTTCCGAAAAAACACCGTTAACAGCTGTTGCATGTCAAAATATATTACGAGACGTACTTATCGATAACAATTTGCCTGAAGGTATATTTTCATTAATTATCGGTGAGAGTAACGAGGTTGGAGAGGCCATGCTAAACGATAAGAATCTCCCGCTCGTTTCAGTAACAGGCTCAACCCGAGTAGGTCGACATGCGGGACAAACCATAGCATCTCGTTTCGGTAAATCAATTCTAGAACTCGGTGGTAACAACGCAATCATTGTTACTCCAGAGGCTGACTTAGATATCGCCATTCCGGGTATCGTATTTGGTGCCGTGGGAACAGCAGGTCAACGCTGTACGACCACAAGAAGAGTGATCATTCATGAATCAGTTTACGATAAAATCAAACCAGTATTAGTCAAAGCTTATAGTGGATTAAAAATTGGTTCTCCACTCGATGAGAACAATCATGTTGGTCCATTGATCGATCAAGCATCTGTCGCAGCATTTTCAAATGCGATTGAAAGCGCCGTTAAAGAAGGTGGCAAATTACTTTGTGGCGGTAATGTTTTAAGCGGCGGAGAACATGACTCTGGCTGTTACGTAGAACCCGCTATTATCGAAGCAGAGAATCAATATGAGATGGTTCAGCATGAGACTTTCGCGCCTATCTTGTACTTAATTAAATACTCAGGTGATGTTGACCAAGCAATCGCAATTCAAAACGATGTTGTACAAGGTTTATCATCGGCGATTTTTACCAATAACTTAAGAGAAGCGGAAGCATTCTTATCGCACTGGGGATCAGATTGTGGAATCGCCAATGTCAATATTGGAACTTCAGGTGCCGAAATTGGTGGTGCTTTTGGAGGCGAGAAAGAAACTGGCGGTGGTAGAGAATCTGGTTCTGATGCATGGAAAGCCTATATGCGTAGACAAACCAATACCATTAATTATTCGTCTGAATTGCCGTTAGCACAAGGTATTAAATTCGACTTGTAATTATTGCCGGCATTTCGAATCAATTTTGGAAAATTCAAACCAATCAAGGTAAGCGATTGGTTTGTTATTTTTTTGGAATAAGTCTTTTTTAGTCGAACTGTTCTTTCGACTTAACATTGTTTAGACTAAATATTGTTTAGACCAAATTTTGTTTAGACTATAGTTTCTAATAATAGCTCTTTTCCTAATCTAATGTTTAACTGGTTTATTTCAAATGAAACACTCTAGACTCTAAAGGTTCTAGACTCAGCTCGACACTACCGACACCCTCTTTTACCATTAGGCTACCTTTGAATTTCGAATCTCTCGAAAGCAAATCATTCAGCGTGAAAGTTCCATCAGTTAATGACCACAGCCCGATCAATCCTTTATCAACTGACAGGTTAAACTGTTTAGTTTCCGTTGGAGAAAAATTACTGACGACAATTATTTTTTCATTTTTCTCCCACCGGGCAAAACTATAAACACTTTCGTCATAACCATCGTTCGACAAGTTTAATTGGTGTAAATCTGCATAGTTTGAATTAAAGGCGTTGCTCGATGCAGAAACGGATAGTAAAGACACATAAAATTCTCTGAGAGATTTTTCTTGAAGAGTTAATTTCCCACCATCAAACTTTCCGCCATTCATCCACCGCTGCAAACTAGGGACTCCCCAATAATCAAAAATAGAGGTCCGTGTAGGGTCACCGAAACCAGCATCATCCATTGCTGATTCGCCGAGGGCTTGTGCATAATAAAGCAAGTTTGGTCCTTTTCCGATTAAACTGGAAACGACCATCGCAGGCTTACCTTTATTGGCATCACCTGCAAATTCCGTACTCGCAATCCGCTGTTCATCGTGATTTTCTAAGAAGTGTAATAAGCTAGCATCGATATCTTGAAATCGTTGCACAATGGGTAACAACGATGAAGTTGGTGCTTTTCCTTGCATGATCGCTTTTAAAGTATCGTAAAAATCAACCTTGTCATAAAGGTAATCCATTTTTCCTATATTCAAGTAATCACGATAGAGCGAAGGATTATAGACTTCAGCAAGTAATGTCGCATTGGGATTAACATTCTTAATCGAACTATTGAGATAGCTCCAGAATTCGACAGGCACCATTTCTGCCATATCGTATCGAAACCCGTCAACTCCAAACTTAGTCCAGTAGAGCGCAATTTGTTTAAACTTTACCCAAGAATCTGGCACATCTTTGTTCTTCCAAAATGTATAATGAACTTGATGTGATTGATTAGCGTATTCTTTTGGTAGTTTCGGAAAATCATAACTACCGTCCGGTTTAACGCCATAATTAATTTTGACGGTTTCATACCAATCATTTGAATGCGGCTGAGCCTTTCGTGATCCATTGCCTGTCCACTTAGCGGGATTCTCATCAAATTTTCCATCTGATAATGGATTACTATCGCCGCCTAATGGTTTGTAGTCATTCTCAGCATTGGGAACTTTAAAAGCCTCGCCGACAACATAATAGAAATTATTATCGCGTTTATATTCAACACTCGTATCATCTCTCGTACCGAAATTTGATACACCTTCTGGAGCAGATGCTGATTGGTAATTTCGTGCGATATGATTTGGCACTATATCGATCATGACTTTCATGCCGTGCTGATGCGTTCGTTCAATAAGCTGTTTAAATTCCTGCAACCGGTTAGCCGGATTTACCGCTAAATCAGGGTTTACATTGTAATAATCTTTCACAGCATAAGGCGAACCCGCTCGTCCTTTTACGACGTCAGGATCGTCTGCTGAAATTCCAAACTCGGTGTAATCACTAATGACTGCATGATGGGGAACACCCGTATACCAAACATGAGTTGTTCCAAATTCCTTTATGCCTTTTAGCGCTTCGTCAGTGAAATCATTAAATTTACCAACTCCATTTTCTTCTTTGGTTCCCCAAGTTTTATTGGTGGTATTTTTATTTCCAAATAAACGAGTAAACACCTGATAGATGACAGGCTTGCCTTGAATAGCATTAGCGCTCTGATGAGTGACTAATTTATCCAAAGGTTTTTCCTCTAAAGAACTTTTAGCATCACTTAAAGTAACCGTCTCTTCAGTCGACTCGCTACAGCCAAGTAAGGTTGCAACAAGAAGTAAAGGAACTAAACTTTGTATACTCGATGAATTCATTTATTATTTTCCTTTTTATATTAAACCTTCATACTAATTCATTATTTCTAAGAATTAGAACTGCTGATTTGACTCATACTTCATTCTTAATAGCTATCAGCACTATTTTTTTATCAATCGACACCATTAAATCTTGGTGGTTCCAGTCGAATGAAATGGTTAACAATCGATTAACTGAATCATAGTGACAACCGGCTGAAGATAGCTTTCTATCATTTAAATGAATGTCACCACAAGACTCAGCCCAATTATGAACGATCAACGCCAACTGTCGTTCTTTAGGCGCGCCGACATAGCCTTTGCCAGCTTTGGAAAATTCGATATTTAAACTTTTATTAGTATTAGTCGAACTGAAATTCAACCACTCGTTCTGTCCTGAACTAATACTGTTTTCGGAATGTCCATCATCTTCATACATTTGGTATTGACCGCTTTTAATGGAATCATCATGATAATAATGGAGAGTCAACTCTTCACTTGAATAGAGCGATGTATTTTGCTGAGCGTTCACCATAGGAACGAATGCACCTGCTCTCACCAATACCGGTATTTCATTCAAAGTAACTGGTATTTTGGTTTGTCCGCTATGTGCTTTTTCAGTCCAAAAATCGAACCATGTGCCACTTGGTAAATTAACGGATTGTTCACTAATACCGGGTTCAACAATAGGATGAATAAAAAATGAATCTCCCCATAAATAACTATCTTTTCTAGTCAATAAACTCGCATCCGATTCGTCTTCGAACAATATCGGCCTCATTAGCGGCATACCTGTCGTACTGTTTTGGTAAGCCATTGAATAGATATAAGGAAGCATTTTGTAGCGCAGTTTCAGATAACGTCTAACGATGTCTTTTGTCTGTTGATCATGAAAGATAGGCTCTGGAGCAATATTGTCTTGAGCATGGGGTCTGAACACCGGTTGGAACGCGCCATATTGCAACCAGCGAATATACATTTCTTTATCAAAGGTTTCGCCCCCAGCAAAACCACCGAGATCAGAATGAGTATAAGCCAACCCTTGCAAGCCCATCTGAAGACTTAATTCTACCTGCGGTTTTAATCCGTCCCACGAACGAGAAACATCCCCCGTCCAAGGGATCATGCCATAGCGTTGAGAGCCCGCAAATCCAGACCGCATCATTATAAAGGGTCGTTCGTTAGGTTTATCTCTAAGCAAACGCTTATTAACGAGTTTTGCCCATTGATGACCATAAACATTATGCAGGGATTTTGCACTGCTAGTGCGATTCATTTCAGAAACAAAATGCATTCCATCATCCGGGTGAACCTCAGGCTCACCGAGATCGCCCCAAACGCCAGCGACACCTTGGTTCGTTAAATCGGAGTAAATATCACCAAACCAATTGGCTGCGTCATCGTTGAAGACATCGATGAGACCAGTATTTCCAAAATAAAAATCGAATCGCTTAACATTTCCCTCACCATCGGACATCAAAATTTCATTATCCAACGCTTCCTGCCAGCGATCGGAACTACTAAGTATAAACGGCTCTGTCACCAATATAGTTTTTACACCCTTTGATTTCAGTTCCTCTATCATTTTTACCGGTTGAGGGAACGATTCTTTGTCCCAATCGAGATTCCCCATAAATCCCTTAATATCACTTCCAAACCAATAGAGATCCAAAATAATCGAATCCACTGGAATATCTTCCGCAATAAACTGATCGATAGTGTCCAACACTTGTTGTTGGTTTTTGTAACCAAAACGAGAAGAGAAATTACCAAAGGCCCAGCGCGGTGGTAGCGGTTGCCTTCCTGTTACTTCAACATATTGCTCGATTAACTTAGGGTAACTATTTTCAGCAAAAACAATATACCCTAGCCGACCAGAATCAGCTTCGAAAGCCAATCGGTCTTTATTTGTTTTGCCTATATCAAGAAAACCACTTGCTGAATTATCAAATAGAATAGAATATTTCTTGTCGGATATAACGAGAGGTAGGCTAAAATACATTTGATTAGACTCAGTCGTATACCCATAATGAGCTCGATTATAGAGTGGCATACGATGGCCCCTTCTATCCATACCAAGGACTCGCTCTCCTCCTCCCATTATTTGTTCGTCGGCTGTTAAACGAAATTGGATTTGACGCTTGTCTTTTGAATTATTGAGCGGCAACTGAGAGGTAATTAGCTCGCCTTCGTGGTAAAAATCGATGGAAAAATCAGTTTTATCCACTTTAGCCATGAGAAGTCGATTATTTAGGATCCAATATTTACTATTCTGTGTAAATTGTGCTGGTCTATATTCGAGGCTTTCTTTCTTGGCAAAGGAAACGAATTCCAATTCAGAATTTTTTCGCTGATAGACTTCTATTGCGCCACTAGCGAGAGACGATAAAGTAAGACGATCATGACTTGTTTGAATTATCAATTGATTATTGATGTATTCGGCACTCGAAACCGTACTGTTGGGATTGTGCACACAAGCAGAGATAAACGTTGCAACTAGAATTGCGAACAATAAGCCTATTCTGTGGGTCGAAATAATTTTCATCGGTACCAAGGTTCTTATCATTCTTATTATTCCCGCTTAAGCATTATTAACGATTGATAATCTACTTATCAATGAAAAGAGTAGAACAATCATATTACAAAAATAGAGTTTTAATAACAGCAACTTGCATACGTATTCATACTGACATTACTGCTCACCAAAATATAAGATTTAACTCTCAAAGAATCAATCGACAATACTTTCTCTTTAATTAGAGCGGCTAAGAAGTCGCCAGGACTATAGAATGCGTAAACTGTTCCTAAATATAATCTCATTGTTTTTGTTACTGGCTTTAACGTTTGTACCGAACTATGTCCGATCTGGCAATGCCCAATCAAGCAATGCCCAATTAAGCGAAGAATCGAGTGAATTTGTACCTCAATGGGCTAAAAGCGCTATTTGGTATCAAATATTTCCTGAGCGGTTTAGGGATGGAGACAAATCGAATAACCCCACAATAGATGACCTAGCGGGCGCCGACCCCATTGCTTTGCCAAAACAATGGCAAATACACCCATGGGGTAGTGACTGGTACCAAAGGCAATCTTGGGAGTTAACGAATGGCGAGGCTGACATTGCGACACACTTATTAAGGCGACGCTATGGCGGAGACTTACAAGGTATTATCGATAAACTTGATTACTTAAAAAAATTAGGTATCACTGCCATTTATCTTAACCCTATATTCGACTCCCCTTCCCTTCACAAATACGATGCTGCGAGTTATCACCACATCGATCCTAATTTTGGACCTGACCCAGAGGGTGACCGACAACTGATTAAACAAGAGAATCCGTTAGACCCGTCAACCTGGGTATGGACTAAGGCGGATGAACTCGCTCTAAAATTGATTGACGAAGTTCACAAACGAAAAATGAAAGTTATCTTTGATGGCGTTTTTAACCACATGGGTGTTAACAGCTTTGCATTTAAAGATCTTGTTAAAAATCAAAAAGATTCTTCATATGCAGATTGGTTTATCATTAAAAGTTTCGAAGATTCTAATAAAGGGACCGCTCTTGATTACGAAGGATGGTTCGGTGTTAAGTCTTTACCTGAATGGAGAGAAGACGAAAATGGTTTAGTTTCGGGGCCTCAACAATATGTATTTAATGCGACCTCTCGCTGGATGAATCCAAAGAACAAAGGAAGTGCTTATGGTATTGACGGTTGGCGACTCGATGTCGCCTATGATGTGCATCATAATTTCTGGAAAAGTTGGAGAAAGCACGTAAAGTCTATTAACAGTGAAGCCTATCTCACGGCCGAAATTGTCGACCTCCCTGAAAAAGTGCAACCATACTTACAAGGTGACGAATTTGATGGTGAAATGAATTACAACTTTGCATTTACCGCGGCGGAATTTCTGTTTAATGACGGCGTCGATAGGATTAACTCGACACAATTCGACCAAAAGTTAAAGCATCTTCGCAACATCTATCCGAAGGGAGTAGCCTATGTAAACCAAAATTTATTCGGCAGCCATGATTCCAATCGTGTCGCCTCCCATATCGTAAACCGAGGCATTGGAAATTTCCGAAATTGGGGGAATTATTTTGGACTGTCTCAAGCTATAAACAATCTTAATTATGAAGTTCGCAAACCAAACGAGCAAGAAATACAATTACAAAAGCTCTTTGCTATTTTGCAAATGACCTATGTGGGTGCACCAATGATCTACTATGGCGACGAAGTTGGAATGTGGGGAGCCAATGATCCTGACAGCCGGAAACCAATGCTATGGAGTGATATAAAATATGACGATGAACTCTATTTGCCCAATGGTAGTAAAAGAGCCAAAAATAAAGTCGACTCTGTCAGTGTTAATAACAAACTTTTTTCTCATTATCAAAAGCTAGCACAAATTCGTAATGCTAATCCGGCGTTGCAAACCGGCGAATTTAAAACGTTAATTACAAATGATGAAGAAGGAATCTATGCATTCGAAAGGAACAATAAAGATAACAACATCACCGTTATCTTAAACAATTCTAACACTACTCAGGAAATCAATTTACCCTTTGAAAACCAAGTAAAGTATCTCAACTTATTGAATAACAAAGTTTATCAGAACAACAAAAACCAAACTTTCATTAGGATCAAGTCGAAATGGGGAGCAATTCTTAAAAAGGAACCACGCTAGTTTATTTATTTCTAAACAAACACTGTTCGTGAGATTTAAAATTAAGACTACAGCCATGAAGAAATCTCTCTATTTCATTTTCTAGATAGAGGTCCCCTTTTCCTGGTTGTATAGACGCAAGTGGTGGAAACGCACCATATCCCGAGAGCAAGCAGTTCCAAGCGACGCTATCAAAGTGATTATTTAACCCCTGTCGATTAATTTCTTGTTCGAGATCGTCTCGCTTAAACCAAGCATCTAAGATCCCTAACAAAGACTCCGATAAGTGATCATTGTCTCGATTAGCTCTCCAATATTCTGAATCTGTTCGAGTGTTCAATTTATAATGGGCGACGATATAATCGCGCACTCGTTCAAAACGATTGGTCATGGACTGATTGAATTCATCTCTATACTGATTAGAAAAATCACCTTTATCAAACGAGCTAGCAAAGTTTTCAATACTCAATTGTACCAGGTGCAGTGCAGTAGCTTCCAAGGGCTCTATAAAGCCTTGTGACAGCCCTAAAGCAATACAATTGTGGGACCAGTGTTGTTCAAGTTGACCGACTTTCATTTTTAATCGTCGGCATTCTCCTTGCTCTTCCAGCATTCCTACCTGTTCTCTAAACTCAATCTCAGCCTGCTCGTCCGAAATGAATTGTGAACTATAAACATAACCATTCCCGTATCGATTAAGAAGCGGTATTTTCCAACACCACCCCGATGATAAAGCAGTGGATACAGTTTCAACCGGGAAATCCTCTGAAATAGGCGATTGCATCACGACAGCCGAATCATTAAACAAATTGTCGTTAAAACGATTAAAACGAACATCGAGTGTTTTTTGCATTAAGACTGACGCGAAGCCAGTACAATCTACAAAAAAATCACCAGAAATCGATTCTTCCTGGCTAGTATTTATCGATGTGATGTCGCCTTCAGAATCTCGATTAACATGGCTCACATGGCCTGGTCGATAATCAACGCCACGAGAAGTCGCTATTTCAGATAAAAATTCTCCTAACAGATGAGAATCAAAGTGATAACCGTACGCCATGGCGAAAGGAAAATTTTCAGCCGCGATTGGCCCTTTACCTTGCTTGGCCAAAACGCCATTAATCAAGAAATCTTCGGGGGTTGTATTGGTCTTTAATCCTAGTCGCCTTGTTCTAGAATTAGTTAGAAATGCACTGGCTGTATGGACGTCTGTCTGAGAAGTAAATGGATGACTATAACTGTTAATACCGGATTCCGGACTCCAACCTTCAAACCGAATGTTTAACTTGTAGGTGGCATTACAACGAGGCATCCATTGCTCTTCCGCCACATCAATTGAGTCAAAGAATTTCTTTAATGAGGGTGTCGAACCTTCACCGACACCAATGATGCCCACTTGTTGCGATTCGACTAAAGTGACTTTAACTTTATCGGATGGCCATCTCTTAACAAAAGCATTGGCTGCCATCCATCCGGCTGTTCCACCACCAACAATCACTATTTCGATAGGATTGTTCTCAGGTGAAAGCGATTGATTGTTTTCGCCCATATGCAAAACTATAACCTACTGATATTTTTGATGTATTCATCGTGCGATGGTAAATGAGAAACGGGCTCATTCTTAATATCCTTAATTTTATTCAACATACTCATTAGTTTTTCTTCAGTCATGTTGTCTGCAAGAGGATGATAATCTTTTTGCTCGATCCCTTGCCCTAGCATTACTTGTAGCCAAGAACCTTCAATAAATAAATCATTTTGATCTCGAAATAGCGAGCCATTCTCTTTAAATATTTCTATCTTTTGTGCAAGACTATCAGGAATTTCCATATCTCTTACCTCTCTCCAAAATCTTGAGTCAGTTCTTTCATTCACTTTATAGTGAAGAATAATAAAATCTCTCACTTGCTCAAACTCTATTTGGGATTGTCGATTATATTCCTCAACCATTGCATCATTAATGCCTCTATGGGGAAACAAGTGAACAAGGCGAACGACTGCGGATTGAATTAAATGAATACTGGTTGATTCTAGTGGCTCCAAAAATCCGCTTGAAAGTCCAATGGCAATAACATTTTTATTCCATTGCTTTCGGCGTCGACCGGTTTGGAATTTTATTAACCTTGGTTCGCCAATCGCTTTCGAATCAAGATTCGACATTAGCAAGTCTCTTGCTTCATCATCACTACAATGAGTACTACTGTAGACCAGACCATTTCCATTTCTGTGTTGTAATGGAATTCGCCATTGCCATCCCGAAGAATGTGCAATAGAACGCGTGTAGGGAACTGTATTTTCGAATCGTTCAGACGGCACGGCTATTGCGCGATCACATCGTAACCAGTGGTTCCAATCTTCGTATCCCGTATTCAGTTTTTTCTGAATAAGAATCGCAGCAAGACCAGAGCAATCGATAAATAAGTCACCCTCGATTATCTTTCCACTTTCCAGTTTTAGTGATTTAATAAATCCGGTGTCAGTGCATTGTGTAACATCTTTTACTACCCCTTCTGTTCTTCTTACTCCCAGTTTCTCACTGAATTTACGCAGGAATGCGGCGTAAAGAGTCGCGTCAAAATGGTAAGCATTTGGCATTTCTAACATTGGTTCGGGTGTATTCATTTGTGCAAACTTACCCGCTTCACAACAAAGGTAGTTTAAATCATAATCCCAAAGCGATGCTTTATTACCTAATTCCTGGCTCCGTTTAAGCAATTGATGGAAGTGACAAAAAGCCATACTTTTCCCAGCGGCACCAAAGGTATGATAATAACTGTCACCTACATTTTTCCAATTGTCGAATTTTATAGCTAATTTAATCGTCGCTTTGGTTTCTCTTATAAATTCTGGTTCGCTAATACCTAGTGCGCTATTGAATAATTTAATGGGTGGAATCGTAGCTTCGCCGACCCCCACAGTCCTTATAGTGTCAGATTCGACTAGCTCAACCTCTAGCTTTTCACCCAGCATTTTTTTTAGTAGAGAAGCGGACATCCAACCTGCAGTCCCCCCCCCTAAAACTACGACTTTCTTAATCATTTTATATCTCTTGCTTCTATTAACCCGCTAAATATTAACTTATACAAGTGAACATTTCATTTAGAAGTACTAATTATTTTTTTCTTTGTTATAGAACTTAAAAAACCCACCTTTTAAGAGGTGGGTTTTTACTATCTACCGATTAAACAATCAAACTAGAATTCGTAGTTTAATGCCAATAAGTAGTTCGCACCAAATGATTGGTAAGACGTAACTTGTCTTGCATCATCATTGGCTTGAATAGTTTTCTCATCAGTCAAGTTTTGGCCTTGAAGAGTCACACGTAGGCCTTTCAACCATTCGATTCCTGATTCTTCAAAGTTATAACCGATTTGAGCATCCCAAAGTTCTGCACCAAGATCGCCAGCTTGCACAAGCGAAAGACTGATACCACGAGTTTCAGTATCAAAACCGTTTCTCTTAGTGCCCGAAACTCTAACTTCAAATCCATTTTTCTCATAGTACGCAGTAAGAGCATAACTTTCTTGTGATAAACCCGGAATAGGCGAACCGTCATCGAACGATCCGTCGAGGAAAGTGGCACTCATTACAACACCAAAACCGTCCAATGCATCACTTGCAATGCTAAGTGGTACACTCGCTTGGAATTCTCTTCCTCGAATAAATCCTTCTAGCCCATCTTCTCTCGAAGTAACAACACCAAGAAAAGTTGCGGGTCCTTCGCCAGTAGATGCAACATGGTAACCAGGGATAAAGAACGAACTAAAATCTTCGACAGCAAATCCTTGACGATGCCAGTTGGTGAGGTCTTTATAAAAGAAACTTGCTGCAAAAAAACCGTCTTCCGCATAATAATTTTCATACGCAAAATCGTATTGATTCGCTTCTAATGGTTTCAGCGCGGCATTACCTGTACTTCCGCTCCAAGGTCCAACGTTTGCATCTAAGATACTAGAGTCATTAAACGAGAAACTTACTGCAGTGTTTGGTCTCATGTCGTCCATACGAGGTCTGCTCATTACTTTAGAAAAAGCGGTACGGATAAATTGGCTATCCGCAACTTCGAAACTCAAGTTAAGAGTTGGCAATACATCGGTGTAATCAGCTCCGCCGTTAACAGGTACCGCATTCACATACAAATCAGAACCTGTTACAGAACTAAACCCAGTCGCTTTTTGTTCAGAATCTATGTACTGCAAACCAAAATTACCAGTAACAGCGACACTACCAATATCAGCATCGATATCAGCTTTTGCAAATATGGTAAGAATCTGCTCATCAATGGTATAAGTATCTCCAAATCGACCCGTTTCAAGGCCTGAAGCTGCTGTAGAGATGTAATAACCACTGTTGTACAATCCAAGACTGTCATAAGCAATAATATTGCCTAAACCAAAGAAACTTAGATCCGTTGCACCAAATACATATTCGCTCGGTACAGGACCATGTCCAGGCCAAGTTGGTGCCGTTAGATAAGCGCCTTCATTAACCTTTGATTTAGAACGGTCTGAATATGCGATACCGACCGAATAACCCGATAAAATAGATAACTCTAAATCACCATTGATTTCGAATCTTAGATTATCTAAATCCTCTTCAAACTCTGGTTGGTTAACAAACCCATCTTGAGCGGTGTTTGGAGCAAAGCCTGGTACGCCATTGAATGCTGGTACTGGCGCTAAGCTTCCACCCCATGCTTGAGGTCCCGCTAATCGAATGACATTTGGATCTGAAAGATCGACTGGCGAAACTGTAGGATGCGCACCAAAGAAAACCCCATTTCCGGTCATTTCAAATGAACGTGCAGATAATGGCCGGTCGGCAAATCCTGGTCGACCTACACCAGAGTAACTCTCGATATCAGTCATCGTTTTGTCAACAGAGCCAGTCGAATAATCGAATTCTAAGCTGGTGCTATTGTTCAATTGATATTCAACATTAATAGCAACAGTTGTTAGCTCAGACTGTTGACTTCGAGCGTCGTTTCTAATCACTGAATGAAACCCATCGAAATAACCAGAAGTGACCAAACCTGAATCAGTTGTCGATGCAGTATAGTTACCGCCGCCCCACTCTGGTCCGGCTTCCTCGATTCCACGACGAACATCTTTTTCATCAAAATCGATATAGAGTGCATCTAATTGAATGGTTAATTTATCACTGGGTGCGTACTCTAAAACCGCAGCGACAGAAGTTCTGTCCATTTGCGCTGAACGAATAAAGGTATCATGTCCACCGAAAACCACATCTCCAGCAGAAACACCAGAAGTCGGATAACCCCACACCCGTTGATTATTTTCTTGACGAACAGATTTTTGCTCTGCAATGACCAGGGCGATCCCGATCGTATCGTCAGCAAATTGGTTCACATAGTTAAACGAAAAGCGATTACCATCGTTATCATAATCTGGATTTGCAGAGTCTTCTGCGTTCTTTTCATAAGTCATGTTAGCAGTCATTGTCGCTTCGGAACTTAATGGGCTAACAGTACGTAAATCAACAGTTCCTCCAATTCCTTGAGCTAAGAGATCAGCTTGAGGCGTTTTATAAACAATTAGTTCCTTAACAAATTCTGTTGGATACAAATCGTATTCAACACCACGATTATCACCCATACCTAACAACTCTCTTCCATTCAAAGACGTTGCAATGTAATTCTCGTTTAGACCACGAATAGAAAGACCACTCGTTCGTCCATTTCGTCTCTCGCCTGTTACACCAGGTAAACGCGCTAATGATTCTGCGATACTGGTGTCAGGTAATTTACCAATATCTTCTGCAGAAATTGCTTCAATAATGGAAGTACTACTCATTTTAAGCGCTTGCGACCGTGCCAAACTTCCACGGATGCCAGTAATAATAACTCGGTTCTCTTCTTCATCCGCAGACTCAGTCTCCGCTACATCAGTGTTCGCAGTTTTAACTTTTTCTACTTCCTCAGCGAAACTTGGCATGCCAAACGTAATCATCCCCGTTGACAATAGAGCAATCGAGAGTTTGCTCGGTTTAAAAATTCCCATCTATATCCCCTTTAGTTTTTATGTTTAGTTAGTACTCGTGATTAATTTGTGCCTTTTTGACATCAAATAATTAATGCTCTAATTCTTTAATGCTTTAATTCTTTAACTTTTTAATTCGGCAAAATAGCAGCCGAATGGAGGTAAAGTTAATTCGCCACCGGAATAACTTCCGCTGGATAAACCGTGATTGGAGAATTCTTCTAAACTTCCCTCTAGGTTTAATAAAGTCTTACTGGTTTGGTTTGATAAATTAAATCCAACAATAGTCTGTTGATCATTCAACGTTCGATTGAATACCAATACAGGCTCTTCCGTTTCAATGAATTCAATTGCACCAGAAATCAAAGTTGGATAATTTTTTCGCCACTTTAAAAAATGCTTGAAACTATTTAGAACGGAATTTTGGTCTAGTTGTTGCTTGCTAACGGATTTTGTTTGGTGTTCTTTTGGTATAGGCAACCAAGGTACACCGTCTGAAAATCCGGCATTATTCTGAGAGTCATGCCAAGGCATGGGAGTTCGACAGCCATCCCTTCCTTTGAAGGTCGGCCAAAATGTTATTCCATAAGGGTCTTGTAACTGTTCGAAGTTAATTTCAGCTTCATTTAAGCCTAACTCCTCCCCTTGATAGCTACATATTGTACCTCTTAAGCTGCAAAGTAAAGCCGTTAACATTTTCGCTTTTTGTTCGTTATTTCCAGAGCAACCCCACCGACTTACCACGCGTGTAACATCATGATTACTAATTGCCCAACAAGGCCAACCTTCGGTCATATTTTGTTCAAGCGTTTCAACGGTTTTTCGAATATATTCTGCAGAAAAATCGCTAGTTAACAATTCAAAGCTGTAACCCATATGAAGTCGTTCTTCACCCTGAGTGTATTCAGCCATTGTCGCTAAAGAATCTTCTGACGAAATTTCACCTAAAGCTGCCGCTCCGGGATATTGATCTAACAGTGCTCGGATAGATTCGATAAACTCCACGTTTTCCGGTTGAGTATTATTGTAATAGTGGTATTGAAATGCGTATGGATTGTCCGGGCTAAAACCTCGCCCTTGTCTTTCTGAAACTGGCTTCGCTGGGTTATCTCTTAATTGCTTATCGTGAAAACAAAAATTAATAGCGTCCAAACGAAAACCATCGACACCACGTTTTAACCAAAACTCAATATTTTCTAGGGTCGCTTTTTGCACTTCGGGATTGTGAAAATTTAAGTCGGGTTGGCTATCTAAAAAGTTATGCAAATAGTATTGCTTACGCCGTGGTTCCCATTGCCACGCTCCACCACCAAAAATCGATAGCCAATTATTAGGCGGCGTACCATCGTCGTTTGCATCTGCCCAAACATACCAATCAGCCTTCGCGTTTTCGATACTTTGTCTGCTTTCTAAAAACCACTGATGTTGATCAGATGTGTGGCTAAGAACTTGATCAATAATCACTTTGATATTGAGATTGTGTGCTTTTTCTATAAGCCGATCAAAATCAGATAGATTTCCAAACAGCGGGTCAATTTCTCGATAATCGCTAATGTCGTAACCAAAATCTTTCATAGGCGATTTGAAGAAAGGTGATATCCAAATTGCATCAACACCGAGTTCAGCGATGTAGTCCAACTTTTCTATTATTCCTGGTAGGTCGCCAATACCATCACCGCTCGTATCTTTTAAACTACGCGGGTAGATTTGGTAAATGACGGCTCCTCGCCACCATGAGTTCTGATTCATTCTTTTACCTTATATTTTATATGCGTCACTAAAGATTGGTTATTAAAAACCAATCTCAAATATTCCTAATCGAGTTTGTAACTAGAATAGTTATCCCCGGCCATTAGATTTCCGGGGATTTTTGAACTATTAACTTTAGTTCGTTGGCAACTGAGTCACGGTTAATGTAGGAGCGGTATTATCAGGTCCGCTTAACTCGAATCGGTAGGTACCATCTTCAGTAATTTCTACAGACATATTGGCTCCTGAGACAATAAGACTCTTTGTATCCCCGAAGGTTATTGCCTCTTCTCCACCAGTGGCTCCAAAGTCGACCGTTGACCAATCTGACGACGCGACTTTAAAACCATAAATTTCAGCAGTCAAAGCGATATCAGCAGAATAAATTGATTCGCCAAGGTAAACCATTTCGTCGGCCTCGGACCAATCATTCATATCACCTCGAACAAATACCGCTGTTGCATCAAACATTTGAGTTTTATGAACATTCAATAAAGGCGCCTCAGAATCAGAGAAATCAAAGATAAACGTGAACTCTCCAGTTTCTAAGAAATCCATAAATAGGTTGCCAGCATTATAAGCGAGTAGTTTTTCTACACCTTCGGTAACAGTATCGTCTTCAGCATCAAAAGTACCGTAGTTAAAAGTACTCCAATCTTCAGAAGCAATCTTAAACTCAGTAACACCTGTTGCTTGAATATCAAACACTACACTATAAACATCGTTACCTAAGTAACTCATAGGTGAAGCTGTACCCCAGTCATTCATTCCGCCGCGCAAATAGACTTTGGTTGGAAGACTCACATTTAATATTGGCGCTTCTGAATCTGACGCATCGATTTGGAATAAATAAGATTCGTCTTCGCTAGACGTAAAGAACATATTAGATTCGGAACGACCGAGCACTTTATCGACATCAAATGTCACCGCCTGCTCGTTTGAACCAAAGTCAACAGTGTTCCAATCTTCCGACGCAATTTTAAACTCGTACTCTGTGTCGGCAGTTAAATCAATTCTTGCTTGGTAAATTCCATCACCCTTGTATTCGAATTGATTGTTGGTACTCCAGCCGTTCATTGATCCGCGAACAAATACTTCTGTATCTGCGTATGGAACGACATCAGGTGCACCAATAGTTGCTAGAGCCGACAGCCCTTCTCCTTGAGTTTCACCTTGAACTTTAACAAAAACAGCAGTAGTTCTCGCCGGAACTGTGAACGTTCCTTCACCCTCACTTTCAGAGAAACTAGATGTTGTCACGATTGGATCTGAAGACCCTTGCTGAGTTGTATGTAGAGTAAAACCTGTGGCGGTCGAAACTGCATGAGATAACTCTGAATCTGAGCCGTTAACCACAACAACGATTGCATCATTAGCAGGGTCTAAGTCAGTCAATTCAATCCCATCATCAATACTCATAACGATGAGTCCTTGAGTTTGAGTTCGACCGATATTATGGAAACCTACTCGTGACATAATATCTTCAGCAGTATTTAGACGGAACAACTTACTGTCTCTTCGTATGCTTAGAAATTCCTTAAAGACATTGGATGCAAACATCGTGTCCGACATGAACGTTTGGGTATTCGGGCTTGTTGAAATACCAACAATCATTTCCCAATCACTACCATTATCTTGTGCTAACGGTAACCCAACATTCCAATTATTGTGTTCCATTGTAAAATCGATTTTGTTGAACCAGTCACCTGAATCATAACTGTTTCTGTCCATTGATTTAGAACGAATGAGATCACCGCCCATTTGTAAAAATGGAATGCCTTGACTCATGAGTGGAATCGTTGCTGCAACATTTTGAATTCGAACTCTCTCACTCGCAGTTATGCCAATATCTAACACATACTGCAGTTGATCCCACAACGCTCTATCATCATGTTTAGATACATAGTTAATGACATCCGCAGGGTCTTCAGCATATGAAGAGGGATTGAAACTACTACCGCTCGAAACAGTTCCGGAGCTACCTTTTAGAACGTAGTCCGCTAGTGTTCCTGCCATGCCTAACATAACGATATCTTGGTCGTTTAAGTTACCCTCTTCGTTAAATAACGCACCATTTCTAACACCTTCTCTTAATCTGTCATTAAAAGTCGAAATTTCAGTACCAGCTAAATTAAATTGAGTAGCCGCTTCAAAACCGCGTCCATCTCTTGGCCAGCCTTCTCCGTAGAAAAATGTATCACTATCAATCGTTCTCACAGCTTCTCTAGCGGCCATCATTTGTTCAACCGAACCATGGCTCATAATGTCAAATCTAAATCCATCAATAGCATATTGTTCAGTCCACTGAAGTAAAGAATCTGACATCAGCTTGTCCATCATTCGATGTTCAAGTGCTGTATCACTGCAACAAGTAGAATTCAAAATTCCACCAGAAACCAAATCACGACTTTGATAATAACCAGGTACGACTTTATCGAGTACAGAGTTATCCCACAAACCACCTGAATTAGTGTGGTTGTAAACAACGTCCATATTCACTCTTAATCCAATATCATGAAGCGATTGGACCATGGCGCGCATTTCCATAATCCGCACTTCACCTTCTGCACTTGATGCATAAATACCATCAGGCGCATTAAAATGTTTAGGGTCGTAACCCCAGTTGAATGAATCCAGACCTCGCATTGATTCAACCAATGCCTGTGCATCTTCAGAAAAAGAATTGTAGCCTTCTAATACTGAAAGTAATGTTTCAGAGTCACTATTAACATCACAAACTGGCGCATCAGCATTGATAGTACATAAGTCGCCTACGGTATCCGTTACATCTACGATTCTCGTAGGGTCTTCACCAATACTTGCAATATCATTGATGGGTAGTAACTGAAAATGAGTTAGTCCGTTCGCAGCTAAGTCTGCCAAATGCATCATAGGTACAGAAGTTGTTTCGGTAAAAGCTAAGTATTTACCTCGATTTGCTTCGGTCGTACTATCGTCTAGCACACTAAAGTCACGTACATGGCCTTCGTAAATGACGGCATCTTCTAACTCGGAAATCACAGGAACTGTGTGACCATCCCAACCTTCAGGTTTCAAATCGGCATCATTCAAATTCACAAATTGAGAATACATTCCATTGGTCGATAAACTCACCGAATAGGGGTCAGAAGTAGTCACCGTTTCAATGGCATTATTTTGTGAATGATAAACCGTTAACTCATATTGGAAATACTGTCGGTCTAAACTCGAACCACCAGCGAAACTCCAAATCCCAGTAATACTGTCTTCTGTCATTTGATTAGCACTTACAAGATTCTTTTCTGCATCATACACATTTAACATGATATTTTGAGCGGTAGGTGCCCAAAGATTAGCAGTGATATTCTCTCCTTCATAGACAACGCCTAACTGAGCTTCGTCAGCATCGTTTTCAGCAGATGTATATAAATCGTCGAGTACCTTAGCGGCTTGCACATAGGTTGCTTCAAATGCATTGTTCTCAGCATCGTAAGCAGCAACAACTAACTCATTTTTTAGGATTACTTTTACTTCATCAGCAGAAGACTCAGTAGTAAAAGCAGCCCAATCGGCGGTTAGAGGAAAAGCAGCTTGCTGTTCAGCCGTTTGTTCGATTGCCAACAATGTCAGTGCAGTTCCATTTACTTGATTATCTAAGTCAGCTTCAATACCAGCAGTTGCTGAATGATGCAGTTTCACTTCATTCACTGAATCGATATCCGAAACATTCCAAACAATCGTGTTGGTATCAATCCAATGAGCTGCCGCACCTTCTATAGCTAGTGGTTGAGGACCGAGTGTTGAAATAGGAAATTCAAAAGCCGTTTGCTGACCCGAAATAAACCAATTCATGCGGGTAAATCTTTCATCATCCTGATCTAAGATCATTTGATTATCATTGGTTTCTTTTCCCGCATCATCGCTGCCGATATGAATAATAAAATTACCACAACCATCATGCCCTTCTTCAAGCGGAATGATCCAGTATGCTCCGTAAACGGGATCAATATCGTCATATACATGAGTTACACCCCAGCTTGATTCATCATAAGGTGCAGCGTATGCATCACACGTCCCGTTATTCCAAGTGTGCAGCGTGTAGCCTTCATAATCGGTAGAATCTGATGCGTTTGAAGCCCCTTTATCGGCCCGGTTGTAAAATATGATCGCTTCGTTGTCACCAGCCGTAACACTCGGGTCAGGTTCGTTGGGGTTATAGCCTGAAATACATTCGTTATTTAGTTCGTTAGGAAATAGCGGTGCGGTACACACAAGCGCCGGTGGCGACACACACGATGTTCCCGCAGCATCGGGAATCAGTGGCAAACTACAAAAGAGCAGTTCTTCACCGCTTTCAACTGAGTCAGTTCCACAGCCCGCTAAACTTGCTAACACCAGCGGAAACAGAATATAGATAAAACTATGAGTTAATTTCTTGGTCAAACTATTCATGGATAATCTCCAATTATTTTTTTAATTTATTAGGTCGCTTATTTTAAGTTCACTTAACATTAGAATTGATAAGTCATACCCAAGAAAAATTGACGGCCAAATAGTTGAATCGTTCCGGTTTGCGCTCTCGATCCAAAATACGATTTATTCGATTGGTCAGTGAGATTATTCACTTGAAATAAAATCGTTCCATAATCATTAAATGCGTAAGAAGCTTGATAATCCAAAACCGTTTCTGCATCAAAATAAGTCACTTGTCGGTTCACCGCTATTTGACTATGAACAAACTCAGAGCGGTAGCGAGCGTTAATACGCGTTTCGAAATTTTTGTATTCGTAGAATAAAGTGGCGCTGATTACATCTCTTGAAAGTCCTTCAACCGGAATGTCTAGAGTCGTTCCTCCGTAGCGTGTATCGTCGTCCACTTCACCAGGAATATCAGAAACATAACGAGAGACTTCGCTATCGGTATACGCATAACTCATGGTTACCCCCAAACCGGACCAAGGTTCCGGTAACATAGAAAACACCTGCGTGTAGGCAAGTTCTAAACCGGCCATATAACCGCCTTCAGTATTATTGACCGCAGTGGTATAAGTTCCATTAATAACTTCAAGTTCTGGCGCCGGAACACCTGATCCTTGATCATCGTAGTCAGGATCGATATAGGTTTCAAGAACACTAAAACCGTTGCCTGCAAAATCGTAGTTAGGCGTTGCGAATGTATCGATAAACGACTTAATATCCTTATAGAAAACAGCTGCGACAAATGCGCCGTCAGTTTTGTCAAAATAATATTCGTATGAAATATCCAATTGATCTGCTTTAAAAGGTCTTAAAGTAGGATTGTTGTCGTTATTGGCATCAAATCGAGCGACCGTTTCTATGTCAGATGATAGTTCCGAATAGGTGCCACCGAGAGTCGAAGACAAGCGTTCAATTGGCGGACGAGACATTACTCTTGCAGCTGCCACTCTGATTTGAGAGTTATCAGTAATTTTGAAGTTCAAATTCATAGATGGCAAATAATCAGTAAATTTGACACCGAGAATACCCGGTGCGAAATCACCGTTAATGACACCAAAATCATCAATGATATTTTGTGCGCCAAGAGTGACGTCACCACCGACATCTTGCAAGGTAGTGGCAGATTGGTCCGTATAAACAACTCGAAGTCCGATATTACCTGTTACTGGCGTATTGCCTATTTCCGTATCAATATTTGCTTGAAAATAACCAGCGGTAATATTTTCGTACACATTGCCACTTTGTGTCAGTGTCCAGTCGTCATCCCATGATTTTCCAGCCTGAGCACCGCCCGGCAGCCAACCTGCTAGAACAGCGTCAATGTCGATCGCTAGATAATCAGGGAAATGAGCGAACTCTCCAGAAAAGCCAGTTGACGTAGCTACATCGGCGGTTAATTGATAAGGACCTTCTGTACTCGATACAGCGCCTTCATCACCGTATTGGAAAACAGCTCGATCTCGTGAATAATCACGTTCAGAGTATCGGTAACCCATTTCTACAGAACTAAACCAATCGTTATTATTAAACTCGTATACCCCATCCAACTTAAAGGCTCTGAGATCATCTGAGTAAATGTAAGGATAGCTGCCATATTTTGCCGCCATCACCTGACCGAGATTAGTGAAATCTTGATTAAAACTCACATCAGCATTGTTCAATCCATTTAGTTGATAATTAATCGCAACATTTGAATCAAACACTGGATTTGCAGCACTAGAGTCTTCTGTGACATATGACCAAAGTAACCTGTTTTGAAAATCGCTATCTGCTGTTGAGTAGGTAGCGTCGGCAGCTAAAGTAAATTGGTTGGTCAAATTCCATTGAGCGTTCATGCCGTAGTTTTTTATATCTGAAATTTTAGTGTCGTCATCGTTGACGATTTCAACTCTTGTCCAACTGCCTGGCGTTCTAACTACCGTAGCGCCTATTACATTGTTTCCCTCAAATACTGGGTTGTAATAATTTGCGCTCGGACCACCAAATTTAACTCTGAAACCACGAGCGAACTGTTCGGAATCGAACTTAGAAATAAACGCATCCGTTTTTAGCACAAAATCTTCAGTTGGTGCCCATTCAATAGCGGCAACGTAACCCTGTCTTAACTCTGTTCCGCCCTTATGTTGTAATTCTAAACCTTCACTATAATGAATGTCAGGGATATCATCGTTGTCGAAATCTTCATTGGCATCATAGTGCAAGCCAATAAATTGAGTAGACACATGAGGTTGATCTAGTCTGGCATAACCCAACGACACACCTAAGGTATCGTCTGCAAACTTACCTTGATACGAAAAGCTCAGCCGGTTTCCGATACTATCAGAATCCGTAATTTCGTCTGCGCGATCGTTAAACATACCGCGAACATTTACGTTGAAGGTGTGTTCTTCTCGATTAGCCAATGGACTCGCAGTTTGTAACTCGACAGTACCGGCGATACCGCCTTCTATTAAAGATGCTTTTTGAGATTTATAAACCGTACCTGATGCTATAAGTTCCGAGGGATATTGATCAAAGGCAACACTACGAGAACCACTGGTCGAAGTCTGTTCGCGACCATTCATGGTCGTTAAAATAAATGGACCTGATAATCCACGAATGTTGATTTCTGCCGCTTGACCACCCGTTCGAACCGCTGAAATACCGGGTAAGCGTGTTAACGCGTCGGCAATCGAAATGTCTGGTAGTGAACCTAAATCATCTGCAGAAATATGTTCCGAAACTGTATCAGCATGTCGCTTTTGATCAAGAGAGCGAATTAAACTACCGCGATAACCAGTGATTACCAGTCTCTCGCCTTCAGATGTTTCATCCTCTGAAGATTTTACTTTCTCTTCGTCACCTTCTATGACTTTTGATTCACTACCTTCCTCTTGCGCCAATGCCACTCTATATTCAGTTAATTGACTGGACAATTCTGATACGTCTATTCGTTTCTCTGCCGCGCTGACTAATCCAGCAGACATTCCTGCGGTAAATAGTGCGATCGTTAAAACACTGGGCTTGAAAATGCTTGATGTAGCAATTGCCATTTGGTTCGCTCCCCTAGATTTGACTAGTTTGTTTATTATTCTTAACGTAGAAAAGGACAACATTGTCTTTTCTATTTGTTATTCTTTTAAATCAAAACCAACTAAAACTATATTTCGCTTTTGCTTACTTTTTTCTCTACTAAGTAACAGAGCTACTTCTTAATTTCATCTGACCTAGAATCATTTGCTAACTTCCTATAATAATCACAATAAAGTCTTCGACACAAAATATTGCATACGTATTCAGGGATGCATAATTGAACTAATTATTGCCAGTACTACGATTTTATTGCGAATTAACATCGTTTATAAGTATTCGCTTGATGGCATGGATAAATCTAGTGCATAACAGCACTTAAGTAGTCTTTCATCCCTTATTTAACAAGGCCTAACATCTAGAACGCACAACGTCCACTAGGGTAAATGTAAGCGTTATCATTGCGATAAAAACGATCCTAACTGAGTACTTTTTAGTCCTGTAGTTTGACCAAAAATCACCAAATTTAACGATTGTTATGCATACGTTTGCAATGGTTGATTAATGAACAAATTGAATTGCATACGTATGTTTAAAAAATTGTTCGCAATCTTATCCGTTAGCCCGTAAATTGGGTGAACCTATATATGCTCGATAATTGAGCTTACAATAAATCTTTGCATGGTTTGATTTTGCCCAGCTGTCGCATTCGCCGCAGAACATGACTCAAACAATATAAGCGTTTATTTCAAGATCTAATAACAATAATTGGAGTTAAAATGACAGGTCGGCCCCAACTTAATTTTTGGCAAATCTGGAACATGTGTTTCGGATTCATTGGAATCCAATTTGGATTTGCCCTACAAAATTCTAACGTCAGTCGAATATTCCAAACGCTTGGCGCTGACTATAGCAACATGACAATACTCTGGGTTGCGGCTCCCATTACCGGTTTATTTATCCAGCCAATTATTGGCTATATGAGTGATAAAACTTGGAACTCTCTGGGACGTCGTCGACCCTACTTTCTTTGGGGCGCGATATTAGCGAGTCTATCTCTTTTTATTATGCCTAACTCCCCTACCCTTTGGATTGCCGCTGGAATGTTGTGGGTTATGGATGCTTCCATTAATGTTTGTATGGAACCATCTAGAGCATTCGTCGGCGACATGCTTCATCCCAATCAAAGAGGTAAGGGTTACGCCTTCCAAAGTTTCTTTATCGGCGTTGCTTCCGTCGTCGCGTCGGCTTTACCTTGGATGATGACCAATTGGTTTAATATCAGTAATGAAGCTGAGCTAGGCGTTATACCTGATTCAGTCAAATTTGCATTCTATGCAGGAGGAGCTTGCTTATTCCTGGCTGTCGGGTGGACAGTTTATTCGACAAAAGAATACACTCCAGAACAGCTTGATCAGTTCGACAAAGAAGAGAAACTTGCTAACCCTGAAAATGAAGAGTCAAAAATTGATCTCAACTCAATCAAATTTACCAAAGGTGGTTTGATTTGGTTAGTTGGCGGAATGCTGTCCACTGCATTGGTATTTCACTATATAAAAATTCTCGACCGAAATTTACTTCTGCTGACTTTCGGAATCGCCTTATTTGGTATTTTCCAATTGTTAGCGGGTTATTTACAAAAATCAAACAAGACCAGTAATGGCTTTTCGATTGTCATGTTTGATTTATTTAGTATGCCAACGACAATGAAGAAACTCGCTGCGGTGCAGTTTTTTTCGTGGTTTCCATTTTTTGCTTGGTGGTCCTCATCGACCTCAGCAATAACCTCTTTTCACTATGGTACTTCCGATGTCTCATCCAAACTTTATAATGATGGCGCAGATTGGGTTGGAATTTTGATGGCATCTTACAATGTAGCGGCTGTTTTTGCTGCACTTTCGATCCCAGTAATGGTTAAATATATGAATCTTAAGAAATCTCATATGATTAATCTTATTTTAGGTGGGATCGGTTTTATATCCTTTCGATTCATTAGTGATCCCGAGTTACTGATCTTACCAATGATAGGTGTTGGCTTCGCTTGGGCATCAATTCTATCTTTGCCTTATGCTTTGCTGTCTAACTCACTCCCTGCAAAAAAGATGGGTCTTTTTATGGGAATATTTAACTTCTTTATTGTACTGCCTCAAATACTCGCTGCGTCAATCTTAAGCTTCTTGGTTAATCGATTGTTTGATGGCGAAACAATCTACTCCTTAGTTATTGGCGGTGTGAGTATGTTAGTTGCTGCCGTACTGACACTTCGAGTTCAAGACCCGAACTGATTAATTATTGCATAACAAAAATTAAACTTTAAAGAATATAAGTTCTTTGGCATTACGCCCTTATCCGGAGTCAAATTTGAATCGCTATTTAAAACGAATTTTAGAATTATCTTCATCCACATGTGCGATACTTGTTTTAGGGAGTTGCAATGTAACTCCAGTGACAAGTTCTAATAAACAACAAGTTAGTTTTTATGGCACATTAGAACCTTTTGCTAGTGAATCCGTTTATTTTTTAATGACCGACCGTTTTGACGATGGCGATCCCAGTAATAATTTCGAACAACAAGGTGGAGAGTTTCCTAGTTTTCGAGGTGAATTAACCGGTCCCAACGGAGACAAAGCCTACGTCGGTTATATGGGGGGAGACTTTAAAGGGATCCTTAACAATGCTGATTATATTCATGACATGGGTTTCACTGCCATTTGGTTAACTCCAATAGTTGATCAACCCGACGCAGCCTTTAATGGCGGTGAAACAATCGAGTTTGGCGGCGCATTCAAAGACGGTGGTAAATCAGCATATCACGGATATTGGGGTTCCAATTTTTTTAAGGTCGACGAACATTTACCTTCATCAGATTTATCCTTCAAACAATTAACAACACAGTTAAAAGACAATTTTGGAATTAAAACTGTTTTAGACATAGTGACAAATCACGGCTCTCCTGCATTCACTCTTAATCAAAGTACCCAAGGTAAATATGGTAAGTTATTTGGACCAAACGGCAAGCTCGTCGCTGATCACCAAAACCTTTCTCCAGAAGAACTTGACGTGAACAATCCTCTTCATCAGTTTTACAATACAAAGAAAGACATCATGCAATTGTCGGATTTAAATGAGAATAATCCTGCAGTCCTCGACTATTTTTCAAAAGCTTATTTACATTGGATTGACCAAGGCGCATCGGCATTTCGGATCGATACGATCAAGCATATGCCACATCATTTTTGGAAGCGTTTTTCAGACAGGATTCGTGACAAGCACAATAACTTTTTTATGTTTGCAGAAAGCTTTTCATTCGATGCCGACTTTATTGCACAACATACTTTGGAAAAAAATGGTGCGCTAAGTGTGCTTGATTTTCCCGGTAGAGAATCGATGCTAAAAGTCTTTGAAAATCCAGATAGTGACTTTGCAGAATTAGACGCCTATTTATATCTTGAAGACGGCCCGTATGCGAATCCGTACGAATTAATGACCTATTATGACAACCATGATATGTCCCGTTTAAATGCCACGGAAAACGGCTTTATTGATGCACATAATTGGTTATTTACCGCACGAGGAATACCGGTCGTTTATTACGGTTCGGAAGTTGGTTTTATGGCGGGAAAATTAGAGCATCAAGGCAATCGAAATTATTTCGGTTCTAAAAATATAAAGAGTGCACCAAATAGTCGAATACATCAGTCTTTGACTCAAATTGGAAATATAAGAAAGCGATCAATCGCACTTCAGAAAGGGTTGCAAATCAACATCGAACTTTCTAAAAACAAAGCTTCATTTTATCGAATCTTTGAACATCATGGAAAAAATCAAACCGCCTTGGTACTGCTAAACAAAGGTGAGAAAGCTGAGGTTTTCGAAATTAATAAGATGTTATCAAACGGTAAGTGGGTCGACGCGAAAACTGAACAATTTTTTTCGTTAGACGAGAACGCTACTCTTTCAGTTAAAGTAGAACCACACGATATGAAAGTACTACTACTGAATCAAAAGAACAAAAATATTGAATTGATAGCTCTTGCTAACCAAAGAATGAAATAATCAATCTAACTTGGTAAATCCTACAAAGCAGAGTCAGTTGTTTGCTATTACAATTGACTCCCACAAGACTCACGAATAATGACTTTCGCTTGTAAAACTTCACCTTGTGCGGGTTCATTATTAATCAATCTAATTAGGTTTTTAACTAAAACTTCTCCCGCTGTTTTGGTATCTTGATGTGCAGTAGTTAAAGAAGGTCTTACATATTCCGCTAACGGAATATCATCATAACCAACAACAGCGATATCATCTGGAACATTATAATCTTTTTCTCTTAATGCCTTGATAGCACCTACCGCAATCAAGTCGCTGGCACAAAACACAGCATCGAACTTCTCGCCAGAAGCAATTAACTGAATCGCCGCATCGTATCCAGAAAGTTCTGTAGAAATAGCTTCAAATTGAAGTTTAGGATTATATAGTAATCGAGAAGTTTCAATTGCACTGCGGCAACCGTTATAGCGATCTAAGAACTCAGGACTACCCGTAGTAACTCCGCCTAAGAAGGCGATATTTTTGCGCCCGAGTGTAATTAAGTGTTCGGTTAAATCCGCACCGCCCCTGAAATTGTCACACCCAATAACGATTCCGTGTGATTTACTTTCTCCAGCCCCCCAAAGCACAAAATGGGTCCCCTGCTGTTCTAACTGAACTAACTTATCTTGGTATGCTTCGAAATCACCGTAGCCAAGTAATATGATGCCATCAGCTTTATGGCAATCTTCAAAATCGGCCTGCCAGTCATTACTCAACTGCTGAAATGAAACTAGTAGATCGTAACCTTCCGAAGCACATGCTCGGGTTATACTGCCTAGCATCGAAAGAAAGAAAGGGTTTATTTGCGAATCATCGGTGGTTGGATCTTCAAACAGTAATAATGCCAGCGTAGTACTTTGTTTTGTTCTTAAATTACTGGCATTTTTATCAACTTTATAATTTAGCTCTTTGGCAATTGCTTTTATCTTGTTTCTTGTCTCCAAATTGACTAATTCACTGTTACGCAAAGCCCGAGAGACTGTCGATTGAGATACTCCCGCACGATAAGCTATATCGATTGAAGTCGCTTTATTTTTAGCTGAATCTTGAGTTGACACCAACAATCCTCTAAACCGGTTTAATTTACAATCACTTGTAGCGGAAACAAAATATGCTTGATATTAATTCACTAGAAAGAACAGCGCAAAGGAATTCGACATTAATCGACATGATTAACCTATTCGTCTTTGACAAAACCACAATGACACCGGTATCATTATCGTCAATCACGCTATTATTCCAGACTGACAGAGATCTTTGAATGACTACAGAATATCCATACATTGTTGCCGATATCGGTGGTACTAACGCCCGTTTCGGACTTGTATCATCCCGTTCTGCTAACTCGAATTACAACATCGAGGCGCAACTGACTTTTCCTAGCGGTGACTTCCAAAATATTGACGATGCAACTTTTCATTATATGAACGAAATTAGTGAGTCGAAACTCTCTGGTGCGTGCCTTGCCATTGCGGGACCAGTGAATGGTGACAAAATTCGACTGACTAATTTAGACTGGGATTTTTCTCGTTCAGCCGTTGAAAAAAGCTTAAATCTAAACCATCTTAAAATTATCAACGATTTTGCTGCACACGCATTTGCGACGCCGTTTGTTGATAAGAAAAGTCTAATAAACCTCAACCCTGGCGTTGATTCAGAAAACTTACCTCTTGCTGTATTAGGTCCGGGTACGGGATTTGGTATGGCAGGCTTAATTTTTAGTCAAGGAAAATGGAATGTGCTACCAACAGAAGGCGGTCATATAACCTTGGCTTCAAAAAACCCGTTGCAATCTGAAATCGTAAGCCAACTTAATAAAGAGTTCGATCATGTATCAGTTGAAACTGTATTTTCAGGGCCTGGTCTAGCTAACCTTTATCGCGCACTTACTGCGGTTGAAGATAACGGTATGGACCCTCTAACTGCACCTGATATTGTCCGTCTTGCGCTTACTGATTCATCGTCAGCAAGTTATCGAACCTTGCTGTTGTTTTGCAATTGGTTAGGTCAGGTAACGGGCGATTTAGCACTGACTCTAGGAGCAAATGGCGGCGTATATTTGGGCGGAGGAATACTGATGAGATTCAGTGATTTCCTTCAATCCAGCGATTTTATGAAAGAATTTGTCAACAAAGGCCAATTACGAACTATCTTAGAGGACATTCCGGTAAATTTAGTAACGGAAGGAAATTCAGCGTTATTAGGAGCTGCGGCCTATTTTGACCAACAATAGTCCGAACAATATAGCCTTCAAGCCGAGTTGTTCATGTTGGCTGATAGAGCAATAAACTGGTCAATTTAGACGACTGTTTAAAGTTATCTCCTTAAAGAAAATTGAGAGTAATATCATTGAAGAAAGTAACGATTAATGACGTAGCCAAACATGCTGGGGTATCCAAGAAAACGATATCTCGGGTGCTGAATAATGAGTTGAATGTTAGTCCCGATACTAAGGTTAAGGTGCAAAATGCATTTGATGCACTTGGATATCGACCCAATCAACAAGCACGAGCGCTCGCCAGCAATCAATCATTCTTAATTGGTTTGGTCTATGCCAATCTGTACAACAGTTTTGTTTCAAAAATTCAAAGCGGCGCATTGGAGCGCTGTAAGGCGGATGGTTATAACTTAATCATTTATCCAGAAGATCATGAAAGCGACTATTTATTAACTAATTTGGAAAGAGGTCTCATCAGCGCGAATCTAGACGGTATTATTCTTACGCCCCCTTTTTCTGATATGAAACCATTATTGGATTTTTTAACGACCAAAAGAATCCCTACTATTCGTATTGGGGGCGATGTTCAAATAACCACCACACCCAGTGTTTATAGTAACGATGCCGAAGCGTCCTACGAAATGTGTCGGTATCTGGTTTCACTTGGACATACCAACATTGCAATAATAATGGGTCATCCCGACCACGCGGCTTCCCATGAACGGTTGTTAGGCTATCAAAGAGCCATGGAAGAAGCTGGACTTCCTATTCAAGATGATTATATTCAACAAGGCTACTTTAGCTTTGAGTCCGGCGAAAACTGTGCTCGAAAATTACTTTCGCTTAACAATCGTCCGACAGCTATTTTTGCATCAAATGACTACATGGCCGCTGGTATTGTTAAAGTTGCGACACAAAAAAATCTATCAATTCCTAACGATTTAACAGTTACTGGATTTGATAACGCTCCTGCTTCTCGATATATCTGGCCATCTTTGACCACAATAAAACAACCAATTACAGAAATGGCAGATGAAGCCGTTAGAATGTTGATTCGCGGCATTAGAAATAAACCATTGGAAAATAGAACCATTACTTTTAAAGACGAATTAATCGTTAGAGAATCCAGTGCACCCGCTCCCAAAATTAATTTCATCACGTAAAATTTCTATTTCTTCAGTCCAAGCTCTGTATTGCCGGTTTGGATACTTGCTACAAATAAGTAAGATGTATGAAAATCGCTGACTGCTTGGGTTCGAATTTAGATTAACCATGCCCATTTAGTCAATCGATTGCTTTTATTACAATAGCTACACTTCCCTTCCCGTTAGCACGTGTTTAACCTATTGAATAATTACACCAAAACACTTTATAAGAGATAACAAATTCATTAGTGAAGCCTATTGCTATAGATCGATAAATTGTAATCTCCCCAAACCACTTGACACCGGTGTCAGCCCGTGAGTTAATACACATAACCCGTAATACATGACCTTAGATAACATCCTTGCTCCAAACCTAATCAAACCAGCTTTAAAGAACAAGTAAGAGCCATAATAGAGACATTTTAATGACATTAGCAGACAGTATAGATCGTATTACCCAGACTATTATCGATAAGAGTAAGCCAACACGAGATAAATATCTGGATAGAATGGCCGCTGCTACTAGCAATAAACGGACTCGCTCTGCTTTAAGTTGCGGCAATCTGGCACATGGTATGGCCTCATGTAACGCCACAGACAAATCAATTATTGCCAAAGAAGACGCTCCGAACCTCGCCATCATCAGTTCATACAACGATATGTTGTCTGCACATCACCCCTACCGAACTTATCCAGACTTAATTAAAGGCACAGCCTCTCGTTTAGGCGTCACCGCTCAAGTAGCTGGTGGTGTACCAGCAATGTGTGATGGGGTTACTCAAGGTCAATCTGGAATGGAGCTGTCACTTTTTAGTCGTGATCTTATCGCGATGGCCACCGCTGTCTCGTTGTCTCATGATATGTTCGACGGAACCATTTGCTTAGGTGTTTGCGATAAGATCGTTCCAGGACTGTTAATCGGCGCTTTAAGCTTTGGTCACTTACCGACTATCTTTTTGCCAGCCGGCCCAATGTCGACTAGACAAAGCAATGACGCCAAAGCAAAAACAAGACAAGCGTATGCAGAAGGTAAAGTTGGGCGTAAAGAGTTACTCGCTTCAGAAAGTGCATCATACCATGGCGATGGCACCTGCACGTTTTACGGAACAGCCAATAGCAACCAGATGTTAATGGAGATTATGGGGTTACATCTTCCCGGTTCTTCCTTTATACCACCTAATACAGAGTTAAGAGACTGCTTGTCCAGCAAAGCGGTTGAAGTATTGATAAACAACATTCAACAAAACAAAGACAAACGAGTACCTCTCTACAAAATAATTACCGAAAAGACGATCGTAAATGGTTTGGTTGGTTTATTTGCAACGGGCGGTTCGACTAATCATGCCATTCATATAATCGCAATAGCGCGGGCCGCAGGCATTATCGTTGATTGGCAAGATATGGCGGACATATCAGCGACGGTGCCATTACTTTGCCGAATCTATCCCAATGGCAGCGCAGACATCAACCATTTTCAAGCAGCCGGTGGCATGCCATTTTTGATGCGTGAATTGAGCGCAGCCGGATACTTGCATCAAGATGTATATACCATACTAGGAAAAGGCTTGAGTCAGTATTTTGAAGAGCCTGAATTAGTTGAGAATAATCAAGCCGAAATTTTTAGACAAAACAGCGACGTCAAATCGCCAGCCAAATTAGTTCAATGGAAAGCAGCGCCTAAAGACAGTCTTGACGAATCTGTTTTGAGTCCAGCCAAGAAAGCGTTTAGTCAACACGGTGGACTGCAGTTATTAACAGGTAATTTAGGCCGCTCTGTCATCAAAACATCATCTGTTTCAGATGACCGCTTAATCGTTGACGCTGAAGCTGTGGTAGTTGATGACCAAAACGATTTAGTTAAATTATTTAAACAAGGCAAGTTGCAAAAAAACTTTGTAGCTGTGATTCGCTTTCAAGGACCAAAAGCTAACGGCATGCCAGAGCTTCACAAATTGACTCCTATTTTGGGTTCATTGCAAGACGCCGGATTTTCTGTTGCATTAGTCACCGACGGACGAATGTCAGGAGCCTCAGGAAAAGTACCTGCAGCAATTCATCTTGTACCAGAAGCTCTCGATGGCGGCCTAATTGGAAAAATTGCCAATGGCGATAGGATTAGACTCGATGCTAATGAAGGAAGGCTAGAGTTATTAGTCAAAGATAATGAACTTGCCAAACGTACCCAAGCTAACAAACCCAATGATGATGACCAATTTGGTATGGGACGAGAGTTGTTTTCCAATTTCAGAAGAAATGTGACCAGCGCCGAATATGGCGCCAGCAGTTTAGGTTAACTCAAGAATTAAAAGAAATTCTAATCTAATTAAGAGAACAGTATTTTGACAACAGTATTAGACAAACCATTTGATTTAGTTTTATTTGGCGGCACTGGTGATTTATCACTGCGCAAGCTTTTACCGTCAATGTTCCGAGCGTTTATGGAGAAAGAGATCCCGAGTGATTCACGGATTTTTGTAAGCTCTAGAAAGCAAGAAGATTTTGATAATACGGTATCGAAAATAAAAACCGCATTTAAAAAATTCATGCTAAAGGATGAATTTGATGAAAAACAATTTAAACAATTTGAACAGTGCATTGTCCCTATCATCGTTGATGTAGCAGATTACAACAAAGGCTGGCAAGAGCTGATTCCTTACTTTGAAGGGCGGGAAGAAGTATCCCGCATATTTTACCTCGCTATTATTCCAAGTATTTATGGCGACTGTTGCGAAAATATCGATCGTGCAGGCTTAGTGTCTAAAAACTCGAGAGTGGTTGTCGAGAAACCAATTGGATATGACCAAGTATCAGCAGAAGCCATCAATCAAAAAATAGCAGAGCATTTTGAAGAAGAACAAATTTATAGAATCGACCATTACTTAGGTAAGGAAACGGTTCAAAACCTCCTCGCGCTTAGGTTTAGTAATTCCCTGTTCGAACAGTTTTGGGATTCGAAATCGATCGACCATATTCAAATCAGTATTAATGAGAAAGTCGGTTTAGAAGGTCGAGCCGGTTTTTACGATGGCGCCGGTGCGATGCGCGACATGGTTCAAAACCATCTACTACAACTCTTAGGCTTAGTTGCTATGGAATCCCCTAATAAAATGGGGGCCAACAATATTCGCAACGAAAAAATTAAAGTATTGCAAGCACTAAGACCTATCACTGGCGATGCAGTGCAGAGATATACTGTTAGAGGTCAATACGTGGCTGGTAATGTCGATGACAAATTAGAACCGGGCTACTTAGAAGAGCTAGGCTCAGGCACTAGCCTTACCGAAACATTTGTTGCGATTAGAGCTAATATCGATAATTGGCGTTGGGCGAAAGTTCCTTTTTACTTACGAACCGGTAAGCGATTAAAAAGAAGGAGCGCAGAAATTGTTATTCAATTTAAGGATGTCTCTCATAATGCATTTGGTGGAGATGCTGGTCCGCTCGTACCGAATCGACTGATCATCCAATTACAACCTGAAGAAAGAATGCAGTTATTGTTGATGGCCAAAGATATGACCCAACTTAAGACTGTTTTGAAACCGGTAAAGCTTGATCTCAACTTCACAGAGACTTCACAAGGTTTCAAGAGTTTTGGATACAAACGCTTGTTACTCGATGCAATTGCAGGCAATGCTTCTTTATTTATCCATCGCGATGAAGGTAGTGCGGCTTGGCATTGGGTTGATCCGATAATTGATTATTGGCAGAAAAACGATGTCGTTCCGCATTTGTATCGTGCGGGAACATGGGGACCAGCTGAGGCCGATGAGCTGATCGCGAAAGACAAGCGTGAATGGATAGATATCGAAGCTTAACAACTTATCGAAGAAACAAGTTTACCTAACAACAACTTTACAAATTTAAATGAATTTTTCTTTTAAATAAAAAATAAATTGAAACTAATAAAAATGACCAATACAAATATTTTAACGATTAAGCATCAATCAAAAGATGTTTTATTCCGCGAAACGGCTAATCGTTGTGAAGCGCGATTAATGAAAGCGCTGACAGACAACGAAAAGGCGAGTTTTATTGTACCTGGCGGAACCACACCGGCTCCTCTTTTCGATATATTATCTAAAAAGGAATTGGATTGGAAAAACGTATCTATCGCATTATCCGATGAACGATGGGTAGATTCACAACACCCTCAAAGTAACCAAGCGCTGGTAGAAAGAAATTTGTTCAAAGAGCAAGCATCAGCCGCTAAGTTCGTAGCGATGAAGAACTCTGCCGAAACAGTCTTTGAAGGCGAACCTGAGACTAACTTTCAATATAGTCAATTAAAGAGTCCGTTTAGTCTCACTCTACTTGGTATGGGAAAGGATGGACACGTTGCCTCCCTCTTTCCAAAGAAAAATATTATTGACTCTGCTCTCGACACTAATTCAATAAATAACTGTGTGGCCGTCGACGCTTCAGGCTGTGAAGTTGCCGGCGAATTCCCTCAACGCATGAGCCTGACATTTGATGCCATATTGAATAGCGAATTGATCATTATACTTATCGTAGGAAAAACAAAAATTGAAGTCTTAGAACAAATTACCAATGACACACTGGCTGTTGACTATCCCGTATCAGTTTTATTAAACCAAACACAAACACCGGTAGAAATTCACTGGTGTGAATAACATAACAAGAGAGAAAAAATTGACTAATTCTGTAGAACAAATACTCGGTTCCGCTCGTGTAGTACCAGTTATTGTTATCAATAAAATTGAAGAAGCAATTCCACTCGCTAATGCACTCGTTGCAGGCGGATTAAAAGTACTTGAAGTAACACTGCGAACGCCTATAGCAATAGAAGCGATTAAAGAAATTAAGAATAATGTAAATGGCGCTGTTGTTGGTAGTGGCACCGTTATTAATACTCAGACACTCGATGCGTCAATGGAAGCAGGTGCCGACTTTATTGTATCACCTGGAACCACCTCCGAACTAATTGCAGCTGCCAAACAAAATAATGCACCCTTGTTACCAGGAGTTGCAAGTCCTTCAGAAGTAATGAATCTCTTGAATCAAGGGTTTAATTCCTTAAAGTTTTTCCCTGCGGCTGCAGCTGGTGGTGTCAACATGTTGAAATCCATTGGCGGGCCACTTCCACAAGCGACGTTTTGTCCGACAGGTGGCATTAATTTGGCCAACGCAAATGATTATCTCAGTTTGCCAAATGTTGCATGTGTAGGCGGAACCTGGATGCTAGACAAACAATTAATTGCGGATGGCAATTGGGAAGAAATAACAAAGCTTGCTTATCAAGCGAGTCAGCTTTAAAAATTTAATAAAATTAATCTTACGGACATTTAGGGGTATTAACATGATCAATGTTGCAATTAACGGCTATGGTAGAATTGGTAGAAATATATTAAGAGCTCTTTACGAAGGCGATTACGGCCAACAAATAAAAATAGTCGCAATTAACGATTTAGGAAGCGCTGAAAATAACATTCACTTAACTAAGTACGATACGGTACACGGTCGATTTAATCGTAATGTTAGTTTAGAAACTGATCCAAAATCGGGAATACCCTATATGCAAGTTGAAAAGGATTCGATTCGAATTTGCAACGAGACTAATCCACGCGCACTGCCATGGAAAGAACTTGAAGTCGATATTGTGCTTGAATGTACTGGTATTTTTAAAGATAAAGTTTCTGCAGGATTTCACTTAGAGGCCGGAGCCAAAAAAGTTATTATTTCTGCACCGGGAAATGACGTAGATGCAACCGTGGTATACGGTGTAAATCACGATGTTCTCGATGCTGACTGTCAGATCATTTCCAATGCGTCCTGCACTACAAACTGTCTTGCACCAGTGGCTAAAGTACTCAATGATGCAATAGGTATCGAGTCCGGCTTGATGACGACTATTCATGCCTATACTAACGACCAAAAACTAATTGATATGGCTCACAGTGATATTTACCGAGCGCGCTCAGCAACTCATTCTATGATCCCAACAAAAACTGGTGCAGCCGCAGCTGTCGGATTGGTACTACCAGAACTGAAAGGTAAATTGGACGGTATGGCAATTCGTGTACCGACCATTAACGTTTCTGTGGTCGATCTAACTTTTGTAGCATCTCGAGACACGACGATTGAAGAAGTTAATTCTATTGTCGAAAAAGCAGCAAAAGGCGCAATGGCTGGTATACTACAATATATTGACGAGCCACTGGTATCTGTGGATTTTAATCATGACTCAGCATCTTCTAGCTTCGATTCAGCTCAAACAAAAGTACAAGGGCGAATTGTAAAAATTATGTCTTGGTACGATAACGAGTGGGGATTCTCAAATCGAATGCTCGATACGTCTTTAGCGTTAATGGCTGCTGAAAACAAACAAACCTTAAGAAAAGTTGGTTAGCACCGAGCTAATTGTATTAAGGTACTAAATTAAAACCAAACAAATGTTACTGTGGGTATTTAGCCTTGAACAATAATCAACCAACGTTAGAGAGCTTGCCTGAATGGCAGGCTCTTTTAGAACATCATCGTAAAACTGAGAACACTCATATGAGGTCTTTGTTTGACAAAGATCCTAATCGTTTCTCTAATCATTCTATCCAATATAACGATATTCTTTTCGATTTTTCAAAGAACAGAATTACCGAAGAAACTATCCGACTTTTAGTTAATCTAGCCAAGGCCTGTAATCTTGGTAGTGCAATCGAAAACATGTTCTCCGGCAAACAAATTAACACCACAGAACAACGCTCTGTGCTCCATACAGCCCTTCGCTCACAATCTAACGAACCATTAATTATCGATGGGATAAACGTCCGAGAAGATATTGAGATAGAGTTGGCTAAAATTAGAGAAGTTAGTCATAAAATCCGACAGGGTGAGTGGCTCGGTTCAACCGGCAAACCAATTAATGATTTGGTCAATATCGGTATTGGCGGTTCACACCTGGGCCCACAGATGGTTACCGAAGCATTAAAACCATTCATTTCAGACGCGTTAAGGGTCCATTTTGTCGCAAATATTGACGAAAATGACATCGATGATACCTTAGCGAAACTTGACCCGACAACCACATTATTTGTCATTTGTTCCAAGACGTTTACGACTCAAGAAACTATGTTTAATGCCACCACAGCTCGAAATTGGGTACTTCAAACCGTTAAAGACGAGAGTTTACTGGCTAACCATTTCATGGCGGTTTCAACTAATTTAGATGCGACCCTTGATTTTGGAATCGCACCAGAAAATGTATTTGCAATATGGGACTGGGTCGGCGGAAGATATTCCATATGGTCTGCAATAGGAATATCTGCAATGTTAGCGATTGGACCCGAGAATTTTGAACAATTACTGCTCGGTGCTTACCAAGTCGATGAGCATTTAAAGCACCAACCATTTGAACAAAACATTCCTGTGATCATGGCTTTATTGGGTATTTGGTATAACAACTTTTATCTGGCAGAATCAATCGCGGTCCTGCCCTACCCCCAGCATCTGCATCGATTTCCTGCGTATCTTCAGCAGGCTGATATGGAAAGTAATGGTAAATCAGTGACAGCTTCCGGCAAATCTCTGGATTATTCTACAGGTCCAGTACTATTCGGTGAACTGGGTAACCCGGGTCAACATGCGTTTTATCAGCTGCTTCATCAAGGCAGCAAATTAGTTCCTATTGACGTATTAGCATCGATTGAAAATATCAGTGGTGAGCGTAAGCATCAAGATGCTCTAATTTCTAACGTTTTTGCCCAAACCGAAGCTTTAATGAGAGGAAAATCCCAGCAAGAAGCGCGAGAAGAGCTTGCTCAATCTGGCTTATCCAAAGAAGAAATTGAGAATCTAGTTCCCCATAAAGAATTTAAAGGAAATCGCCCAAGCAATACATTTCTATTTAAAAAACTAGACCCAAAAACACTGGGTTCCTTAATCGCTTTATACGAGCACAAGATCTTTGTTCAAGGCATTATTTGGGACATTAACTCGTTTGATCAATGGGGTGTTGAATTAGGTAAGCAACTGGCGAAAACAATTCTCACCGAGCTCGAGAACGATACGTCTGAGCAGATTGAAGCTCATGATTCATCGACCACAGGATTGATGAAACATTATTTAAGTCACATCGGTAAATAGTCCTAGTCCCTTCCCCACTGATTGGTACCTCAAACAGTGGGGATTAAGCCTCACCTTAGAACTATTGGGATTAATTAAATATCGATTTCAAAAAGACCTATCTGGTACAATTCGCGTTTCACACATAGAAATTCTAATTGGATAGCTCATGCCGAGTAATATCGCGCTATTTTCCGCCATAGTGGGCGAACAACACGTTCTGACAAACAAAGATGATCTTGAAAATTATGGTCAAGATTGGAGTCGCTTATACACTCCTGCTCCTTCATTCATTCTAAGACCAGGGACTACCGCAGAAGTCTCCAAAATTATGGCCGTGGCCTATGAACATGAAATTGCCGTAGTTCCGTCCGGCGGAAGAACAGGTTTAAGTGGCGGTGCAGTCGCCTTAAATGGCGAAGTGGTTATTTCATTAGAGCGAATGAATCAAATATCAAGTTTTAACAGTGTGGATAGAACTGTCACTTGTGGCGCGGGAGTGATCACCCAACAATTGCAAGAGTACGCACTCGAACAAAACCTCTATTACCCCGTCGACTTTGCGTCTGCAGGCTCGAGCCATATCGGCGGAAACATTGCGACTAATGCCGGTGGCATAAAAGTACTTAAGTATGGTCTAACGCGAGATTGGGTCGTAGGGCTAACATTAGTCACGGCAAAAGGTGAAATCCTAAAACTCAATAAAGGATTGGTTAAAAATGCGACAGGGTATGACCTTCGGCATCTTATCATCGGTAGCGAAGGCACTCTTGGTATTGTTACAGAAGCAGAAATGACACTGACCGACCAACCGAAGAACCCTACTGTAATGTTGCTTGCACTAGAATCACTAAGCGATGTTTCTAACCTACTAGTCCACTTCCAATCCGCTATGGATTTACTGGCCTTTGAGTTTTTCTCCCATCAAGCCTTGCAAAAAGTGCTTACTCACCGAGACGTGAAAAAACCATTTGAACATGATGCAAACTTCTATGTGTTAATGGAATTTGAAAGTGATGGGGACGAAGCGATGGAGAGTGCCTTAGCAGCATTTGAACAAGCCGCAGAGAACGAATGGTTAGTTGACGGATTAATCAGCCAAAGCCAACAACAAGCCGAAGAACTCTGGGTTTATCGAGAAGGAATCTCAGAATCCATCTCCCATTACCCGCCTTATAAGAACGATATCGCGGTCAAACCTTCCCAAGTAGGTGATTTCCTTCAACAAGTTGATCACTTTGTAAACGAAAACTATCCTGATTTTGAAAATATTTGGTTTGGCCACATTGGCGACGGTAACCTGCATTTAAATATATTAAAGCCAGAGAATCTTGGATTGGAAGATTTTAAACAACAATGTGCTAAAGCAAATCCCTCTATTTTTACAATCCTCCAATCTTTTGATGGTAGTATTTCGGCCGAACACGGTGTCGGACTAGTCAAAAAAGACTATTTATCGTTCAGTCGTTCCGACATCGAAATACAATTGATGAAATCCATCAAGAGAACTTTCGATCCGATTAACATCCTTAACCCTGGTAAACTATTTAAATGATCGCTCTAATTGCTAGTTTATTTGCTTTAGGTATCGGTCCTCTCATCTACCAAACGTTTGGTCCGATGCGTCGTACCGATAAAATTGCTAGCGGTTTCATACTCATTGTAATTACTGCAACTTTGGTTTTGGAGGTATTACCCGAAACCTACCGGTCGATAGGGTTCTTTGCAATTATGCTTGCGTTGATTGGATTTGCTGGCCCAACAATCATCGAAAAGCTGTTCGCTAAGTCTGCGACAAAAACCCACTTACTGACAATCGTATTAGGAATATTTGGACTCGTTGTACATGCCAGCATTGATGGTGCGGCCTTGTTCAACCCTGAATCTTCCCATCACCATAACGAGCAATTATCATTAGCTATTATTCTACATAGATTACCCGTTGGATTGACTATCTGGTGGCTTTTGAAGCCACTAATTGGAGAACGGTATGCACTTCTAACACTCGTTGCAATGGCCGTCGCTACCGCAAGTGGTTACGGTTTAAGTATGCACCTTACTGAGTATCATGAAAGTAACGCTTTTGCAGCATTACAAGCTTTTATCTCCGGCTCACTATTACACGTCATTTTGCATAAACCACATGACGACGGCTGCATGCACACCAGTCAAAAACACGAACTTCATCATCATGAAGAAGATCAAAAACTCACTAACAATCCGGAAAATCCAGCGAGAACACAAAGTCGGATACCGCCTGGTCTCCAGTTATCTGAAACCACCGCTTTATTGCCAGAAAAATGGAACTTGATTGGAATGACGTTAGGCATCCTTACTATGCTATTACTACACGTGTTATTCTAGTTATGGCATGATTTCTGCTACTTAAGAATACTTTAGTCAGTTAAATCTAAAATAACTATCACTGACTAACGTGTTCACTATCACAGGATTTCAATAATCATGACGTTTAGAAAAATTACCTTTCTATTTATTGCCATTCTATTGAGTCTGTTATTGCTGTTGCAATTTTGGCTGATTAACAATTTCACCAAAGACGTATCTACCAAAATTGGCCAAGCTGCTTTTGAGGTCAGTCGCTCGACAATCGAAACGTTAGTTTTCAAAAAGCCACAAGTACAATTTCAACGATTCGCATTTAACGGTCGCATTACCCAAACTGAACAAACTGAAATTCTTACCAGTCTTGCAACAATGTCAGACAAAATAAATATTAGTCTTCAGGATGGACAAAGGGACAATCACTTAACGATTCGCTCTGCAGGAACCAGTTATCAAATAGATATCCCAAGAACGGGTATAGAAAAATCACTCGATGATATGTCCAACAAGATCCTCCTCAGTGCCTTCGCATTTATATTCATCGGTCTTATAGCTGCGGGTTATTTTTCAAGCAAAATATCGAGACCTCTGAAGTCACTACAACAAGCGACCAACAAAGTTGGCTTGGGTGATTTTGGTTTTCAAGTTAATACTGACGAACGCTTTCAAAGCAACGAACTTGCCGATACCATTAAAGCGTTTAATGAAATGTCTTTAAAGATAGACCGACTACAAAAGGAAAACGAAAAACTACAAAAGCAGACTCAACTTTCGGAATTATCTGAAATAGCTCGAGGACTTGCGCATACCATTCGTAATCCACTTAATACTCTGAACCTTGTTACGGATCAAATGATAAGCACTGATGATAAAAAGTCAAAGGAAAAACTCAGTCGAATTGTAAAACACCAAGTTCACCGTATCGACAAATGGGTTCGATCACTAATGGATATAATGTCAAGTGATAGCAATTTAACCGAATCTATTGATCTAACTGAGCTACTTGAGTCCACTATCAAAGACATTAGCCTCAGTAACGATTCGAACTCAAGTCTGCATTTTATCGTTATTCCTCACGCGGATGGAAAAGAGTCAGACTTTAACCTAAATATAATAAAACCAGAAATCAAAGGACTACTGCAAGGGCTTATCGGAAACGCGATTGAAGCAAGTAGTCAGATTGATGATGAAGGCTATTGTAATCATATAGAAATAAAACTATCTGCGAGTGGCGAAAGTAGTCGAATTGAAATTTCTGATCAAGGCGTAGGGTTTAGCAAAGAAGTTAAAGCGAAACTATTCTCTCCTCATAATACTAATAAAACCTACGGCGCGGGGATGGGTTTGTATTTAGCGCACCGAATAGCCTCAGTAAAGTACAACGGCAACTTACAAGTTACCGATAACAGCTCGCGTATAGACCAACGATATTCCGGTGCTAAAATAACATTAACCTTAAATAGTAGGCTGTAGAAGTATGAGCTATCAAATACTGCTGGTTGAAGACGAAAAAGATCAGCGAGAAATTATTGAGTCAATTCTGCGAGAAGAAAAGTTCTCAGTCACTGCCGTCGATAGCGCAGAGCGTGCAATTGAATTGCTTAAGAAACAAACTGCTGACTTAATTATTTCAGATTGGCAATTGCCAGGGATAAACGGCGAAGAGCTCTTAAAATACACCGTCGAACAGCAACCAGAGTGTGGATTTATTTTAATAACTGCACACAGTGAAGCCGAACACGCCATCAAAGTTATTAGAGCTGGCGCCGATGATTACCTTCCTAAACCATTTGATAAACAATCACTTCTTTTTACTATCAAGAAACTTATTTATACAAAAGGGTTGGAATCAGAAAACCAGCAACTAAAACAACAATCAAATCATAGAAGCCAGTTAGTCGAAATGATTGGACAATCGTCGGCAATGAATCGTTTATTCACGAGAATTGAACGGGCCGCGCCGACTAACGCGACGTTACTTATCTCTGGTGAAAGCGGAACAGGAAAGGAACTAGCGGCTCGCGCTATACATAAATTATCAGCCAGAAACGAAAATGTATTTTTACCAGTAAACTGTGCTGCCATCCCCGAATCTTTAGCTGAGGCTGAACTATTTGGTGCCGAGAAAGGTTCATTTACTGGCGCGAATAAAACGAGAATCGGAAAATTCGAGGCCGCTAATAAAGGGACTATTTTTTTAGATGAAATTGGCGAATTGCCCGCGATACTACAGAGTAAATTATTACGTTTCTTACAAGAAGGTACGATCAGCAGAGTTGGTTCAAATATGGAAATATCACTCGATGTTCGGGTCGTTTCTGCGACTAATCGAGATTTACTTGAAGAAGTTGAAAATGGCAATTTTCGAGAAGATCTTTATTATAGATTGAACGTTATTCCCGTATCAATCCCACCACTAAGACAGAGACAAGAAGATACCGCACTCCTCATTAACCATTTCCTAAAGTACTTTTGCAAACAACATCAATCCGAACAAAAAAGGTTATCAGGTAGCGCACTAAGAATGCTACTCGCTTATGCTTGGCCAGGCAATGTTCGCCAGTTAAGGAACAGTATTGAACGACTCGTTTTACTTTCAATAGACCGTGTTATTAATAAAGATGACGTTGAAGAACTGGAACTCAATAACAAGAACAAGTCCAAAATATTTTTGCTACCAGAACAAGGAATAGAATGGGAAGAACACGAGAAAGAGTGTTTAATTCAAGCATTGAGCCATTGCAATAACAACCGTACTCAAGCTGCAAAATTATTGGGGCTCGGCTATAAAGCTTTTCTTTATCGGCTAGAGAAGTACAAACTCTAAGCTTAATGAGTCTGTTTTCAAATACCTATTCAGAGTACGACTCGCGAAAACCAGCGTTCCTCGAGCTAATTGAAACCTTCCCTATATAGAGAACCGTATCCCCATATAAGGATTTTTAAATCGATGGGAATCGATAAATGGGGTTTGGAACTCTCGAAAATACCGCGATAACACTGAAATACATGGCCTACAAGGCTTGGCATGCTTATTGATAGATAAAGGTAGAATTATCTATCTTTATAAAAACTCAGCACAGAGGACACTACGATGAAAAAAGTAAAATCAACAATCCTAGCATTGACCATGGGCGCTATTGCTTTCGGCGCTATTTCAACCAGTGCGAACGAACTAAAAGAAAAAAATGTAATGGTTCAAATACACAAATTACATGAAAATGATTCAAAAATTGATATCCAAATTAACGATACTGTCGAAGCGTTCAGACTACCTGAACTAGCAGTTGGAGATGTTGAAGATATCATTACTGAATCAGGAAATAGCCTCGCTGTAGCGAGAACAGAAAGTGGATACACCGTTACAATTGATGGCGAAGAAGTCAATTTACCGATGGTTGGGAGTGAGATGTCAGCTAATATCCTCAAAGAAGTTATGCCTTTGCACACTAATACCGAAAATAATATTCAAGTTATTGGTGACTTAACTGACGAACAGGTCGCAATCGTAAAAGATGGTTTCGCGGCAGCCGGTGTGGATAAAGAGATCGTTTTCTCCAAAGGTCATGACGTGCGATTTATAACCATAGGTGATCATGATAGTAACTACAATATCGACCTAACGGGTGACTCAAATCTAAAAACGTGGATCTCAGATGACGGCAGTGAACACCACGTTAAGGTAATTAAGATGGGTGACAAAATGAAAAATATGAAGTTCAAAAGTGAAATAATTGTCATCGATAAATCAGACGACGAAGAGCAGTAAGTTATTTGATTTAAGACTGTAACTAAAAGCAGCTATGATAGCTTACAGGATAGAAAGCGTTAAAACGCTGTAAAATTTAAAGTTCTGATTTTCGGCGTTTTAACGATTCATTTCCGTTTTCAATTATTCCAATATCCGATTAACCCCTTTAGCTAAAGCGCCAGGTCGCCGGGTATCAGCAAAACCAAAGAACACACCATTACCAACTTCTACACTCTGGACACTTCCCCACGAATTAAAATATCTTATGTTATGGCCCTTCTTCTCCAACATATTGGCAGTATCTATAGGGAACCCTTTTTCTAGCATCAACAATTCTGGATACCATTGATGATGGATTCTAGGAGAGATAGTCGCACTTGCGATATTCATATCATGCACCATCCTATTCATCAAGAAGTTATAAACGATTGTAATAATTCGACTGCCACCAGGGCTACCAGTTGCCAGCCAAGGATCGCCATTATTAAGGACCAAAACAGGCGTCATTGAACTGAGCGGTCGTTTTTCTGGCTGGATAGAATTCGCTTCTCCACCTAATAAGCCATAACCATTGGGTACGCCGGGTTTGGCCGAAAAATCATCCATTTCATTGTTTAAAATGATTCCAGTTTCAGGCACGGTGATGCCCGAACCGAAACTAAAATTCAAGGTATAAGTGTTTGACACCATATTGCCGTCTTTGTCCACAATTGAGTAATGAGTGGTTTGCGGACTTTCGTTATCAATATACATTCCAGGCGACACATCGCTAGAAGCTAACACTTTATCGGCAGAAATTTTATTAGCTATTCTCTTCGCATAAGCAACCGAAGTTAATTTATTAACGGGAATTTTCACAAAATCAGGATCACCAAGATATTTACTTCTATCTGCGTATGCAAACTTCATCGCTTCAGTCATCATATGAGCCGAATATTCGCTGTTTGGTCCTGCAGCTTTTATCGGGAAATTTTGAATAATATTAAGCAACTGAACCAAGTGGATTCCGCCCGAGCTTGGGGGCGGCATAGAATAAACAATAGAATCACCATACTTCGATGCTAGCGGCTCGCGCCAGATAGGACGGTAACTGTCTAAATCTTCCATTGTCATTAGACCACCCTGCTGTTGAATGAAATCAACTATCTTTTTACCCGTTTTCCCTTGATAGAAAGATTTTCCATTTGTATCAGCTATTTGCTGTAACACTTCTGCAAGATTATTTTGGACCAATATATCGAAAATAGTCCATTCGTTTCCGTCATCCTTGTAGTAGGTCATCAGTGATTCTTTTGAGCGTGATAGGTATCGCTTCTTCTTATTTAACGACTCGGCCATTGCAAAGCTCATAGGCAAGCCCTTAGCAAGTTTGATTGCAGGCGAGATAAGTTCCTCAAGTGGCAATTTACCGTATTTTCGATGCGCCTCTAACATGCCAGCGACGGTTCCTGGAACACCTGCCGAAAAAACAGAATAGCGAGTTTTCTTTTTATCGACTTCAAGGTTTTTGTCCAAAAACATATCTCTATATGCTGCCTTTGGTGCCTTCTCGCGATAGTCTAATGATTTAACAGAATTGCTTTGCTGGTCGTAAATCATCATAAAACCACCACCGCCGACATTTCCGGCCCTTGGTAACGTGACAGCTAGTGCAAATCCAACTGCCACAGCAGCGTCTACTGCGTTGCCTCCTTTCTCTAATACTTCCACACCTACCTGAGTAGCTCTGGCCTCCTGAGTCGCAACCATGCCATTGATACCAATTTCTGGAAATATTCGGTCATTAAAATTAAGTATCGGTGCTTTATCTGCAGCTTGAGCCATAGATACAGTGAGAAATAGCGAACTACTAATCAAGAATAAATGGTTGAATAATCGATAGCTAAAGATGTTTCGAAATTGACCATTCATATTAGTTTTTTTAGAACCCACTTTGGTTTTGTTCGTATTGCTTCGGATAACTTGGAGAGTATTATGATTCATCATTATTGAGCTCACATTGATTACTTAGTGATGACTTCACTAAGGTAAGATATTGTATTACGAGATAAGCGACCAGCTCATCAAACTTTATAAAGAGAGATAAACTCTTGGTCCAATAATTTATCCAATTGCCATTGACTAGAGCTCAATGCTTGTGGATTAATTAATCTATTTAAAACTATTCTATTGCAACTCTTCTGACTTTCTTGCGTCAACTGTAAATGCGCCTGAATAAGAAAATCCACTGCGACATCGAGTTCACGTTTACTAGATATAGACAGTTTATGCATATCCAGCAGTGACAATGAAACTTCGGTGTTTTTTGAACGACCATTAGCTAATGTATACTCACTATACATAATTCGATTTCTCAAATTAAGCAGGCTCTTCTCAAAAATATTTTGTTCGACTTCACAACCTAGAATTAGAAACGAGGCTTGATTCACTTGAAATATCTGAATACCGGAATCAGATTGTTGCCTTATCACTACGGATATTTGAGCCGCTAACTCTGAAGCTGCAATTGGGCCAAGTTGTTTATGAATTAAGGTATAACTTCCTAACTCCATTATAGCAAGATTACGATAACAATCGAAGTTCGATAACATTTCAGGTTCTTCATTGAGGAAATCTTCTGATTCAAGCTTATAGAAAAAATTCAATCGATAGAAGCCAGTGGTCACATCTCGAAACTTTTCGTCATCTAATTGTTTATCAAACCGTTCGACTTGTCTATGAAGGTAAACGATATCTGTTTCTCTTTCCGATAATTTTTCTTTCAATAAATCGTTAGAGTTTCTCAGTTCTTTGACTCTAAGCGATTCTAGTTTTATCCTTTTAGACCCCTTAGATAAGTTATTGCGGTACTTTCTATCTAATGAGAATAACACGAATGCAAATATTGAGAATAAGACTAAAGCCAATAGGTAATAGGCTTGTGAACTACTCCAAAAATCTGCTTCTACAATTATGTCAAGCGACTTGATTTTTGCGGTCCAAGATTGTCCAGCTAACTGAGATTGAATTTCAAGTTGGTATTGCCCCTCTGCCAAGCCTGCTATAAAAATATTCCGCCGGGTTCCTAAATAAGTCCATTTTGAATTTAGCCCTTTAATTCGATATCGATATCTTTGCGTCCCCAACTTGACGAAACTCAGATTAGCGACGGTCAGGTCAATCCCTGACTCGTGGCTTCGCTGAGTTATGGATGGTTTTTTTTCTCTATTAAGTTTAAACATGTCCAACTCGCGCTCTCCAACCCTAACATAGGTAAACTCAGTTCTTTTCTTTTTCTTGCCCTCAAAATCTGTTTGGTTATTAATAATAGTTACACCATTAATACTTCCAAAATAGAGCCTACCATCGGAATCAGTATAATACGCACCGACATTAAACTCATCGCTTGACAAACCATCGCTACTTCGAAAAGCACTGGTCATTATTTCATCATTTGCGTACTTCACTATTCCTAAATTGGTACTAATCCAGATTTCTCCGTGGAAATCTTCTAAAATCCCATAGACTGTATTATTAGGTAACCCCTCATAGGTCGTAATGCGATCAAAATAAAAAGAATCAGATTCGATTGATGAATGAACCACACGATTCAATCCATCACCAGTTCCAATCCAAATGAATCCACGGCTATCCTCAAAGATAACTTGAACACTATCATTCGAGAGGCTTAGCGGATTTTCCGGAGCATAATCGTAATGCGTCCAAAGATCCTTCTCAACTTGATAGTAAACTAAACCTGCGGGTCCACCGATCCAATAATTACCATGTCCATCATCAGCTAGTGTTGTAACACTCCTTTGATAGTTAGTATAAGATTTTGGTAATTTGTGCGTAAGATTTGTTAGCTTGATCACAACATTACTTTCATAAGTTGAAACAGAACTTACTTTGAATAAACCTTTTCCAGAACTAATAAATATACTGCCTTGATGGTCTTGGTTAATCCCGTTTATACGTCCCAAATTAAACGCTTTCACTCCATCGACTAGAATGGACGTTTTAAATTCGACTAGTCGGTCGAGATCAACCAATGAAAGCTTAGAAAGAGAACCAACCCAAAGTCTATTATGTTGATCATGAAGTAAAGCAAATATATTCCCATTTGATAATTCTTCGCTATCAAAAATAGGTTTGGAAATATCTCCCGACAACATATCCAGAGCAACAATACCTGCTCCATAAGTTCCTAACCACAACCTATTGTCGCGGTCTTTCGTAATAGCATGGATAGTATTATTCTTTCCCAACTTAATCACTTCATTTTTAGTTAAGACATGCTGGAACTTATGTTGATTGGGATCCAAAATGTTAATACCACCGCCATAAGTACCTAGCCACAGCAAATGTTCGTCGTCCAATAAAAGTGACACAACATCTTTTGCTGACAGTCCTTCGTCAGAATTTTCCTGTTGTGTGTAATGCTGGAAACTGTCTGTATTATTATTATAATGATCAATCCCATCTTCAGTCGCCACCCATAATGAACCATCCTTGTCCAAAATTAAGTCCTGCACATAGTTATTGCCGATGGATGAAACATCATTTTCATCATGCACGAACTTTTTAAACTCATTAGTCTTTGTGTTATATCTAATTAAACCATGTTGCGTGCCAAGCCAAATAATTTCTTGTTGCACTAATATGGCCAATATCAACTGATTCTTGAGTAAGCTCAAAGCAGGTAAATCGCACATGTCATAATATGACATATTTGCCTTATCAATTCTCGACAAGCAATCTCCCGAACCAACATAGAGGTATTGACTTGATTCTCCAATAGAATCGACTGATTTAGAAAGTTTTCTTCCTTCACGACTTATAAAAGGTTGTACTCTATCTAACTTTGGGTCATAAAAATACAATCCATTATCAGTAGCGGCATATAACAAACCTGAGGATGAGCGATGCAGGCTATAAATTTTCGTTCGTAATCCGCTTGCTTGCGATGAATAGTTTTTGAATTGTTGATTTGAAAAATTTAAAAATGTTAAACCAGAAACAGTTCCCACCCAAATACCTTTCCCGGGTTCTTCAGCTAAACTGATTGTCCAATTTTCATGAAGTGAGGTTATATCTTTGTGATCGTGCCGATAAGTTTTGAATTCATAGCTGTCAAAACGGTTTAAACCATCTTCTGTAGCAATCCAAATATAACCATTTTCATCTTGGATGATATCTTGAGCAACACTTTGAGAAAGGCCATCTTCTATTGATAACTTTTGAACTTTAAATGCTTTGCTGTAGCGGTAATCTTGCACATTTGCCAAAGTGAAATGACTGGAGAATAACAACAGTAAGGTAACGCAAAACTTGTCGATTCGAAGCCAATTCAAGATAAATTAACCACAGTTAGCATTCGTCTTAACTCTTGCTCGAAAGAAATACGATTTTGCTGAATTTCTCTGGCTTGAAACCTTTCTTATCTTGATAAAATTGTTTCATTCGTTCCAGGTCAGAGTACTTATCATCGGAAAGTTCAAAAAGTGGACCCCAACCGATAGTTTTGTTTGTCATATTCAAAAATGCCGACTGAACTGGAATATTAGCTTTCCTTGCAATGTGATAGAAGCCGCTCTTCCAATTCGGTAAATAACTACGAGTGCCTTCCGGGGATAGTGCGAAGATCATATTCTCGCGCTTGTTAAACTCATCGACTATTGTATCAACGACGTTATGCGCGCGAGAGCGATCCACTGGTAGCCCGCCCATTTTTCGCAATAGCCAACCAACTGGACCAATGAAAATCGTATGTTTCCCGATGAACACAACTTTTAGCTGGAAAGTAAACTTCATTAATATAAATATAAAAAAATCCCAATTAGAAGTATGCGGTGCAATAATAATTACATATTTCTCGTTGGTTGGCGGCTGACCAATAATTGACCAACCAAAAAATTCTAAAATAAATTTAGATAGACTAGCTAGAATCACGAACCACCTACATTGTGGAGTTCAATAGAGCTATCGTTATCATCAAGATCATCTTCAGAATCATCAACAACTTCAACTCGGCTTTCGTCTCGCTTTGCAGAATCGTTACGTTCATCATCCAACCGCTTTAAATAATCTGCATCGATATTACCTGTTACATATTCTCCATTAAATACCGACGTATCAAAACGAGAAATTTTTGGATTTCCTTCTTGGCAAGTTTCAATAAGATCTTGCAGGTCTTGGAAAATCAGTTTATCGGCTCCTATCAACTCACCAACTTCATCTTCAGTTCTGCCATGTGCGATTAGCTCTGTTGCAGAAGGCATATCAATTCCATAGACGTTTGGAAATCTCACAGCCGGTGCCGCGGAAGCGAAATAAACTTTGTTCGCACCAGCATCTCGAGCCATTTCCACGATCTGTTGGCTCGTTGTTCCTCTGACGATTGAATCGTCTACTAACAAAACATTTTTGCCTTTGAATTCCAGTCCGATAGCATTTAATTTTTGACGAACAGATTTTTTTCTGACTTCTTGTCCTGGCATTATAAACGTTCGTCCGATATAACGATTTTTTACGAAACCATGTCTCATTTTAATATTTAACTTATTTGCTAATTGCATAGCACTCGTTGTCGAAGTATCCGGTATCGGTATTACCACTTCGATATCGTGATCTTTCCATTCTCGGGTAATCTTATCAGCCAATCTCTCTCCCATTCTTAGCCTTGAACGATAGACTGAAATATCATCCATTATAGAGTCAGGTCTCGCTAAATAGACGTGCTCAAAAATACAAGGTGCGGGTTCTTCTCTTGTTACACACTGCCGTGTATGCAATTCGCCTTTGTTGTTAATTAATATCGCTTCACCGGGCTTTACATCTCTAACGATGGTAAATCCGAGGGCATCTAATGCTACACTCTCAGAGGCAACCATATATTCGAAGACTCCGTTCACTTCTTTCTTTCCAAAAACTGCCGGTCTAATACCGTACGCATCTCTAAAGCAAACCATTCCATAGCCAGCAATTAGTGCTACTGCTGCATAAGCTCCTTTACAACGCTCATACACTTTTTCTATCGAGTCGAATACGATTTCTTCAGTAATGTCACCCACCTGTCGCTGCTGCAATTCATGTGCGAAAATGTTGAGAAGTATTTCCGAATCCGAACTCGTATTAATGTGTCTCTTATCAGTCTCCCACAACTCTTTCTTTAATTCATTTTTGTTGGTTAGATTTCCGTTGTGAGCGAGTACAATTCCATAAGGTGAGTTTACATACAACGGCTGTGCTTCTGCAGAACTAGAACAGCCAGCTGTTGGGTAACGCACATGACCAACGCCAATATTTCCTTGTAATCTGCGCATATGGCGAGTATGAAACACATCTTTAACAAGCCCATTTGCTTTTCGCAGAAACATCTGCCCATCTTCAAAGGTAACAATACCAGCAGCGTCCTGTCCACGGTGTTGCAAAACAGTCAATGCATCGTACAAACTCTGATTAACTGCTGAAGAACTGTATATCCCGACTATGCCACACATGATTTAAAACCTTCTTTAACTCGTCTTGTAAAACAAAGACTGTATTAACTACAATATGACTCAATAAATTCGTTTTTCAAACAAATCACTTACCAGACTTTCTAAGACTCTCGGGTAATTGAGCTGTAACGCCAGGAATAACATCCTCGACATGCTTGAAGAACCAATTACTTAAGATCTCTACGTGCGGGACCAACTGCGACTTTTGCCACCATCTATCTTGTTTAACCGGTGTAAACTCGCGCAGTATTAGCACAACTAATGATACTAACAGCACGCCTCTCAACGCTCCGAAGGCCATCCCCATAACTCTGTCCATTCCGCTCAAACCAGCTTTTTCTATCAGTTGACTGAGTAAATAATTCACCAGCCCACTCACAGTCAACGTCATTACAAATAATGCCGCCCATGAAACGGCAAAACGTAAACTAGGGGTTTCGATATAAGAAGTTAGCAAAGTAGAGAACTCTTGATAGAATCCTTTGGCGATAAAAAAAGCCAGTATCCAGCCCGCAAGCGATAGTGCTTCACGAACAAACCCTCTGAGTAAGCTAATTCCCGCTGAAAGCCCAATCACTATTAGTATGGCCCAGTCTATCCACTGCATATAGGGTAATGTCTAGAGTTGATGAAGAAAGGCGTAATTTTAGCAAATAAGCATAGCCGAGGTAAACCTAGATTCATCTGTATCAGTGTTTCAACGGGTCAAAAATACGAAGTCCTACCTTTGTCTCACTCACTAGCGTGATGGGAGCCGAAGCGCTCTCAGCCTCTCGCCTATTGATATAAGGGCCAACAAAGACTCGATATACGGTCTTACCGTCGGTTATTGCCTGACGCCGGTATGCCTTAAAGTTGTTTTGCTTCAACTTATTAATGAGATTGGTCGCATTCTTTAAATTAGAAAAGCTCGCTACCTGAACGACCCAAGCCGCACTCACATATTTATCATTTAATTTCTGCGAAGATTCCGGGTCAGCTTTGTTGGATCTATCAGGTTTACCAGGTAACTGATTGTTTTTGACATCCGTCTTGCTCGCTGTTTTCTGCGATGAAGAAGAGTTGAGTTGAGGTTCTTTTTTAATTGGTGAAGGAGCGCTGTTAGGGTTAGTGACTGATTTAGATTTAGTCTTTCTTTGTTGACTGTTATTCTCAACGATTTGATTCTCGGTTAACAAGCCCTTGTTCTGATTTAAGCTTTGAGTGTTGCCGGTGGCTACTTTGGCATTGGATTCATTGGTTGATGTAACGACCTCTCTTTCAATAAGAAGAGAATCCTTTTCGCTATTGAATTGATCAATTTTTTTTATATCGATACGATACTCTTCCAGCTCTTGGGGTTTGGCTGGGATTTTACTGCTAAAAGTTCCGTTACTAGCTTTTTCTTTTAATATTGCGGGTAAAAAAACAATTGCCAAAGCCGCTAAGACGGCCGCGCCTATTATTCTCTGTTTTAAGCTATTTTCCACAAATGAATCTCACTACTTCCAAAGATGCCAAGGTTAACAATTATTCGGCAAATAGAGAAGCATCTCTGACACCGTTATAAATGATCCTAGTACGAAAATTTGCACATTTCCCTGCTCTAGTCCTACTGCGGTCCTATGTGCTGCGGCAACTGATGACTCAATTGAGACAAAACTCTTCAACTTCTTTTGCTGATGTATATCCCTTAATTGGACTGCCTTTGCCGCTCGAGGACCTGGTAAATCAACGAAAATCCAGTGGTCCGCAACAACATCAAGAATCGTCAAGTAGTCAGCGATTGCTTTATCATTCATCATGCCACAAATGATGACACGGGTCGAAATTCTTTCCAAGCCTGATATTTGCTGAACTAAATTCCTCGCTGCCTGTGAATTATGCCCAACATCGACAATAGTCACAGGGGAATCCATTACTTGATGAAACCGCCCTGCTATTTCAATATTTGATATTATCGACGCGATGTTGAACTCTTTACCGAATTCTATATTACGATTCTCAACAATCGGCTTTATTTCCGAATCACTAAAAACATTTATAAATGCAGCAATTCCACATTCGATGTTTTGTTTCAAAAGTCTATTAGGGTTGTGAATTCGACTGTTCACCACCATTTCTATCTCCGCTTCGTTTACAAATTTTTGGCAAAATACTCGAGCCAAATCGATTTCCAAACCGGAAAGATGCTTCTGGAACTTCAAAAGAGAAAAACTTCGCTTATCTCCTACAATATTAATGGCGTTATTTCGGTAAATACCACTTTTTTCATGTGCTATATCAGTAAGATTATCGCCCAGCCAAGACTCATGGTCTTTGTCGATAGTGGTAATAACACTGACATCAGGATCGATAATGTTTACAGCGTCTAAACGCCCTCCGAGTCCGACTTCTAATATAATTAGATCCAGGCTAGTTTGCTTAAAGATAAATAATGCCGCTAAAGTAGTAAACTCGAAGAAGGTTAACGTTGTATTCTTTCTGCAAGATTCAATCGATTCAAATGCATCAGTTAATTGCGAGTCGCATACTTCTTGACCATTTATCTTAATTCGTTCATTAAACCGAACAAGATGAGGTGAAGTGTAACTCCCATAAGTCTTGTTATAGCATCTTGCTAGCGACTCGATAGTGGCTACACAAGATCCTTTACCGTTGGTCCCCCCGACTAAAATAATTTTGCTTGATTGTTCAAGCAACCCCATAGTACTCGCGACATCGCTAATGCGCTCTAACCCAAGCTCTATTTCTTCAGGATGAAAGCTCTCAATATGTTCGAGCCATTGTTTTAAGTTTTTCATATATTTGCCGGATAAACTAATCATGAATAGCTTGATTAACTTGAATTGCTACTGCTTAAAATTCACTATAAAAAAAGCACCCATCGGGTGCTTTAATTAGAATCATATCGCTCGATATTGCCAACTCGAACTTAGACTCATTGACCTACAACAATTTTATTTTCTATCGGTATTGTTACCATCGAAGCAGACTTCTTAAAATCCTCTATTTCGTGGAAGTTAAGATATCGATATATTTCATCACTCATGGTATCTAAATCAGATGCATAGCTCATGTATTCTTCAACAGTTGGTAATTTACCTAGGATTGAAGCTACTGCTGCTAATTCCGCAGACGCCAAATAGACATCGGCACCGTTACCCAGTCGGTTAGGGAAATTCCTAGTTGAAGTCGATACAACAGTAGAATTGGCCGCGACTCTTGCTTGGTTCCCCATACACAAAGAACAACCCGGCATTTCAGTTCGCGCACCTGCCGCGGCGAATATATTGTAATAACCTTCTTGCATCAGTTGATGCTCGTCCATTTTTGTCGGTGGAGCAATCCACAGCCGAGTGGGTATAGCATCGGTTTTTTCCAACAACTTACCTGCTGCTCTGTAATGGCCAATGTTTGTCATACAGCTACCAATGAAGACTTCATCTATCTTATTCCCTTGTACGTCAGACAATAGTTTTACATCATCTGGGTCATTAGGGCACGCTAGAATGGGCTCTTTAATCTCATCTAAATCGATTTCGATGACAGATGCATATTCTGCATCAGCATCGGCAGACATCAGTTCGGGATTCGCTAGCCATTTTTCCATATTTTCTATTCTTCGACCAATCGTACGCGCATCGCCGTAGCCTTCTTTAATCATCCACTTAAGTAGTGTGATATTCGAGGTCAGATATTCAATAATTGGTTCTTTATCTAGCTTGATAGAGCAACCCGCTGCACTTCGTTCCGCCGCTGCGTCAGATAGTTCAAATGCTTGTTCAACTTTAAGTGTCGGTAATCCTTCTATCTCTAATATTCGACCAGAGAATACATTTTTCTTACCTTCCTTTTCTACGGTCAATAAACCTTCTTGAATTGCTGCATAAGGAATCGCATTAACAAGATCTCGTAAAGTGACACCTGGCTGCATTTCACCTTTAAAGCGAACCAATACTGACTCGGGCATATCAAGCGGCATTACGCCTGTAGCCGCGGCAAAAGCCACTAAGCCAGATCCCGCTGGAAACGAAATACCGATTGGAAAACGAGTGTGGGAATCTCCACCCGTTCCGACTGTATCAGGTAGCAACATTCGGTTTAACCAACTATGAATAATCCCGTCTCCAGGTCTAAGAGAAACGCCTCCTCGATTCATAATAAATTCTGGAAGAGTATGTTGAGTGTCAATATCTACAGGCTTAGGATATGCCGCTGTATGACAGAATGATTGCATCGTTAGATCTGCTGAAAAGCCCAAACAAGCCAAATCTTTCAGTTCGTCTCGTGTCATTGGTCCGGTTGTATCTTGAGAACCAACCGTTGTCATTTTCGGTTCACAATATTGATGAGCTCGAACACCTTCTAAACCACAGGCCTTACCCACCATTTTTTGTGCTAACGTGAATCCTTTATCTGAATCGACGACAGGGTCTGGCTGTCGGAACAAATCACTGGTTGCTAATCCCAAGTATTCTCTTGCTCTAGTGGTTAAACCTCTACCAATAATTAATGGGATTCGTCCGCCGGCTTGTACTTCATCCAGCAATACATCAGTCTTCAATTCAAACTCGGCAACTAGCTCACCATCCTTCTCAATTTTTCCAGCGTAAGGATAAATATCGATAACGTCTCCCATTTCTAATTTCGAAACGTCAACTTCTACCGGCAATGCTCCCGCATCTTCCATAGTATTGAAGAATATCGGTGCGATTTTACTGCCTAGACAAAATCCTCCAGCACGCTTATTTGGAATGTGTGGAATATCATCTCCCATTAACCACAGCACAGAATTTGTGGCTGACTTGCGAGAGGATCCCGTTCCCACAACATCACCAACATAAACGACAGGATGACCTTTGGTTTTTAGTTGTTCAATTATTTCTAAAGGATTACCTTCGACTCCCGGTTTTGGATTCTTAAGCATTGCCAATGAATGCAACGGGATATCTGGACGAGACCACGCGTCTTGCGCGGGCGATAAGTCATCAGTATTGGTTTCTCCTGGTACCATAAACACAGTCAAAGTCACTTTCTCTGCCAATTTGGCTCGACTAGTAAACCACTCTCCGTCCGCCCAACTTTGCATTACATTTTTTGCGTTCTTGTTACCCGCTTTTGCTTTATCGGCAACATCATGAAACGCATCAAACATCAACAATGTATGATTTAATTGTTGTCCCGCAAGCTCTCCTAGAGCTGCGTCATCTAGCATTTCAACTAAGGTCGAAATGTTGTATCCACCTAACATTGTCCCAAGTAATTCGATTGCACATTTTTGATCTACAAGGGGTGACGACTCTTCTCCTTTAGCAACAGCGGATAAAAACGCAGCCTTTACATAAGCGGCTTCATCCACACCTGCCGGTATACGATGGGCTAGTAGCTCCATTAAGAATTCCGATTCTCCTGTTGGTGGATTTTTTAATAACTCAACTAAGTCCGTAACTTGTTCTACCGATAGTGGTTTAGGAACAATTCCTTGCCCAGCTCTTTCTTCTACATGATTTCGATAAGCTTGTAACACGCTAGAGATCCTCTTGATATTTGATTCGAACGAAACTCGTTAAAGAGAGATTGTACAATGACAACAATATTTCGTTCTTATGAGTAATTATTAGGATAGTTTATGAGTTGATAATTATACAGGGATTTGATCGATTAATAAATCTGACTCAAAGAATAAATAGTACGTAAGATCAGCGTGTTCCGGCTAATTTTCGATAACCTATACCAAAGTTGTATGGTCTAGGTTCGATTAAAACGGACTACAAATGCACTTTCATACCGAGTAGTACTTAGGTAAGGTATATATCTGGGTAATTTTTGTTCAGAACCACGTTAGTAATAAAATAACCCAGAAGATAGATAAACTTTGAACTGACTAGTTGATTCCTAAAAGCTGTTTCTTAATCGAATTATTAAGAGGACGCTCTCCTATCCATGATTTTAGAAAAGCTCTATAGAAGACATCACCATCTATGGTTCCCTTACTTTCACCATTAACACTGATATTGGTTCCCATTGCTTCTGTGAAGTCGATACAGACTTCGTCGCCTTGTCGAACCTCTAATTTCCATATTTGATTGAATTTCTTTATTTGAGGTATCAATTGTTCCAGTTCGTCTTCATTATTATTGACGGTCATACCAAGATTTATTGCTCTAATAATCGTTTCTGGAGGCACCGAATCGGTGGTTTTGATCAAGAATCGTTTCGCGCCGTTGCTATTTATCAATTCTTCGACCGAAGCGCTGTCATTTTGCAAATAAAGTCCGCCAACATATATTGCTTGCCGAGCGTTAGACTTTGTCGCAGAACCTTTTAAACGTAATTCTGCTCCACCGGGAGATAAGATAATCACCTCTTCGAGGTCAACCGCAGTTAATGAGTCGGCATTACTGCCAAAGGGAGTTAATAATACACATGAAACTACTAAGACAAGAATCTTATTCACTGGCACACCTTTAAAAAGAAGTTTTTAATTTAATATCAATACCTTGCATAACCAATTGCATCCCTTATCTAGTTTCTAGAAGCTAAAATTTTAGAAACTCAACTGACTGAGATTACAATATTTAACAAATTGTTGCAATTATAATAGCTCAATTATTGAGCATCCATTTGGACTTAGGTCACAGCTTCGTTTTTTGAGTGGTTAATAGTTCGTTACATCCGCCTAAGCGTTCATTAACTACTTGAGGTAGGCCCTCAACCTGTTTATCCTGTATCGCGTAAATAATTAATCCGATAGTTACGTTAAGGTGCGAATTTTTGCGACAATATGTCTTAAGTACTTAAGCGCCTTCAATTGTTTCGAAATAACCCATCAACGAATAATACTAAGAAGCTAGCTCATATAAGAAAAAGGGTAATCAATGAAAAAACTAACCGTTCCCAAGAATTACAAAAAGCACTGCGAATTGAATAACCATGCAGATAGACTCGCTAAGTTCTCTAAGACCTGTGTTTTCTTAGCAGTAGCTTCCTTGACTATCGCTTGTCAACCCAGCGAAACAGCAAAGCCTGAAATAGAAGTGAAGGTTGAATTAACCGCTACAGACGCTAAAAAATTCGTTGCCAATGCTGAGATTTCCCTCGAAAATGATTACGAATTACTTAATAAAGCATTTTGGGTGCAAGCAAATTTTGTTAATGATGATACCAATGCTCTTGCAGCAAAAGCGGGTGAAGAAGCCACGAAAATGGGTGTCGAACTAGCCATTGGCGCTCAGAAATTCGATCATTTAACCCTAGACTTTGACACGCGGCGAAAACTTAATGCTCTCAAACAAGGGTTAGTATTACCAGCACCTAACAATGATGCCAAAACTAAAGAGCTTGCGACAATTACATCTAACTTAGATGCTACCTACGCAAAAGGATGCACAGCAGATAAAGAGTGCTTTACTTTAGGGCAACTGAGTGAAACTTTAGCAAACTCAGATGATGAAGCGGCATTACTTGCCGCTTGGACCAACTGGCGCAAGGTATCACCACAAATGCGTGGCGGATACCAACGTATGGTAGAAATCGCCAACGAAGGATCAAGGGATCTTGGTTATAGTGATACTGGCGCATTCTGGCGATCCAAATACGATATGCCTGCGGACGACTTTGCGGCAGATATGGATCGTGTGTGGGGGCAGGTAAAACCACTTTATGATTCGCTCCAATGTCACGTTCGAGCTAAATTAAACCAAAAATATGGCGATGATATCGTTTCATTAAGCGAACCGATTCCCGCTCATCTTCTTGGGAATATGTGGGCTCAAAGCTGGGAAAATATTTATGACGATGTCGCTCCACCAAGTGATACGCCAGCCATTGATGTCACAAGTCGGTTAGCAGCTAAACACTATACCGAAATAGAAATGGTCAGAACTGCTGAGAACTTCTTCAAATCGCTTGGCTTTAACTCCCTTCCGGACTCTTTTTGGGAAAAATCCTTATTTGTTAAACCTAGAGACCGAGATGTTCAATGCCATGCAAGTGCTTGGGATTTGAGTACCACTGATTACCGGATCAAAATGTGTATAAAGCGCACTGCTGAGGACTTTTCGGTTATTCATCATGAGCTTGGCCACAATTTCTACCAAAGAGCTTATAACCTAAAACAAGATGTTCTTTATAGAGGCAGTGCAAATGATGGATTTCATGAAGCCATTGGAGATACTATCTCGCTTTCCATTACACCTAAATATTTAAAAGAAATAGGCCTGATCGAACAAGAACCAGATGCATCAGGCGATTTGCCTTTTCTCATGAAAAAAGCGCTTGAAGGAGTCTCTTTCTTACCTTTTGGTTTGTTAGTCGACAAATGGCGTTGGGGTGTATTTAATGGTGAAATCCCTGCTGAACAATATAATCAAGCCTGGTGGAAATTAAGAGAAGAATACCAAGGAGTGAAAGCCCCTATCGAACGAACGGAAAGTGATTTCGATCCTGGCGCTAAATACCACGTCCCAGGAAACACGCCCTACTCGCGTTATTTCCTGGCTCGAATTCTACAGTTCCAATTTCATCGTGAACTTTGCAAAATATCGGGCAGCGAAGGACCTCTTCATCGCTGTTCTATTTATGGCAACAAAGAAGCGGGTAAAAAGCTGAATGCAATGCTAGAAATGGGTTCAAGCAAACCATGGCAAGATGCATTAGAAGCGATGACCGGACAGCGTGAAATGGACGCAACTGCCATCATTGATTATTTTGCTCCTCTAAAGACATGGTTAGATGAACAAAATAAAACACGCCAATGCGGCTGGTAAATTAATATCGGTTCCAACAAAAAAGCGCCTACATTAGCGCTTTTTTTGTTGTTGAACCACTTCTTTAAAATAGGTCCATCTGTAACTTCTAATTCAATTCAATTAATACCCATCAGAAAACAACACTAATTGTACGCCCTGCATCGACCAAGGCGCTCTGCCTCCAGTCGGAATCGGCATTTGAGCATATTTTAAAGAACCATTTTCATTCTTTTCGTTGTTAAGACAAAGGACCATCAAATTAACGAATTCACTGGCCGCAATTTCAGTTTTCCAACTTCTGTAACCATCCGGCCACTTAAGACTCATTTCGCGTGGCCGAGTCCCGCCCCAACCTGGAATCACGCCTAGATGAGCAAACCGCCCTTCTAGCCCATCATAACCAGCTTCAACTAACAAGAAGTCCAACCTGGAAAGGATCGATGTCGATGTGCGACTATTCCAGCAAATCATGGGAGTTCGATCATCTTGATTATTCAGCCAATGTGTCGCAAATGATGCTAACAAAGACCAACCACTGTTCATTTTCGCTTTAGAATCTTCGCTTTTTGTCAAAGCTGTTTTAATAACAGCGCGAATATTTTCCCAAGTCACTTCTTTTTGTGGTGTGCCAGCTTGTAGAAAAATCTCTTCAGTGGTCTTCACCGCTAATTCTTTATCTTCTTCACTCCATTCAACCCCTTCCTCAATACCGCGAGCCAGAATTTCGGCTCGATACATCAAAGCATCTGCCGAATGTGACACCTGCATCAACCCGTTCCTTGGTTTAGGCCAAAAGAATGATTCGAGTCGATCGTGCCAGCTACTTACGGTATCCGCCACCGCAACACGTTGATACATCGGCGTGAAAGGATCTTCATCAATCCAAGCAACTAGCGCTTTTGCAAAAGTTTCATCGGAAGCTCCTTTTTCAGGCACAATAGGGGGATAGATATCTTCGCCAATCACTACCACACCGGCATCATCCACGATTACAGGTTCACAACTGGGAGTTTCAATATCGGCTTGTATCCGAGCTTCGGCATAGGCTGTAAACATATCTTGTTCCAAGAATGTCAAAGAATCCCAATAATCGAGCGCTTGATCGGTAAGCCTTACACCAGCGATATCATTTTCAATTTTAGATTGTCTGATAACATCTGGATTCATCAAGAAGAAAGCTTTGTCTACCTGAGAAATATCACGAAAGGACCAAGGAACCATTAATCGAGCTGCGACCTCTACACAAAAGCGGTCACCTTTCTCAATTATTTGAAAGAGTTTTTCGTCGCTTTGGCCTAACGGCATTTTTCCTTTACGCCAAGAATTATGGTCACCAAATCGTTTAAACCAAACTTTCCAAGCGCCTATAAATAATGCTTTTGGAATTTGAAAGTGGTCTGCTCGAGGAAAAATCATTTTTTTCATGCGACGGTCCTAATTCAAACAAAAAGAGTATGTAGTTAATATTAAAGATTTTTTGTTAAATATCAATGATGTTTTGATATACCTATTCGGCTCTAGTAACTATAGACGATACAAATGGATAAAATAAGCTATCTCATTTTACATGTCTAAAAGTCATAACTGGATCTCACTGATAACAATGCCATTTGTCGTTCAGATAGGGTAAAATGCGCCGCTTTAGAGCACATCAACACATTTCAAATTAAGGGGTTTCCATGGAACTTTCTGCACTCACCGCGATATCTTCGGCCGATGGTCGATATGGTAGTAAAACAAAAGAATTACGGGCTATATTTAGTGAATTCGGTCTGATCAAATATCGCGTAACAGTAGAAGTCAGGTGGCTACAAGCGCTTTCTTCATGTGAAAACATTAATGAAGTACCTGCATTTAACCCAGCGACCACTCAGCTATTAAATGACATTATTAATAATTTTTCCGAAGAAGATGCAAATCGAGTCAAAGCAATAGAAGCAACCACTAATCATGATGTCAAAGCAGTAGAGTATTTTCTTAAAGAAAAAACTGCGACCGACGAAGCCGTTTGTGCCGTCAGCGAATTCATCCACTTCGCATGCACCTCTGAAGATATCAACAACTTATCTTATGCATTGATGCTAAAAGAAGCTGCTATTGTAATCTCCGCACAACAAGATGATGTGGTTAACGCTATCGCCGATCTTGCTCATCTATATGCAGATATTCCGTTAATGTCTAGAACTCACGGTCAACCAGCTTCTCCAACAACATTGGGTAAAGAAATGGCGAACGTTGTTGCTCGATTACAGCGTCAGCAATCGCAATTTGGTAATGTGCAACTTATGGGTAAAATCAACGGCGCTGTCGGTAACTATAACGCGCATATCTCTGCATACCCTGAAATAGACTGGCCGGCCTTTGCCCAATCCTTCATAGAAAACCTAGGATTGACTTGGAATCCCTATACCACTCAAATTGAGCCTCATGACTATATCGCAGAATATTTTGACGTCATCAGTCGCTTCAATGTAATCTTGATCGACTTTGATAGAGATTTATGGGGATACATCGCATTGGGCCATTTTAAGCAACGGACTATTGCTGGTGAGATTGGTTCTTCTACAATGCCACATAAAGTAAACCCAATTGACTTCGAAAATTCTGAAGGTAATTTAGGCATAGCCAATGCACTGTTCACTCATCTCGGGCAAAAGCTTCCTATTTCTAGATGGCAACGAGATTTGAGTGACTCTACAGCATTAAGAACATTAGGCTTAGGTGTTGCACATTCGTTAATTGCTTACAAAGCGACGCTCAAAGGAATTTCTAAACTAGAAGTCAATGAACTTTCGTTGTCGCAAGAACTCGATAGAAACTGGGAAGTCTTGGCAGAACCTATTCAAACAGTGATGCGTCGCTACGGGATCGAAAAACCCTATGAAAAATTAAAGGAGCTCACACGAGGAAAACGAGTGGATCAAGCAGGAATGCAGGCCTTCGTTGACCAACTTGAGCTTCCAACAGAAGCGAAAGATGCGCTTAAAGCAATGACTCCGGCTAATTACATCGGTAACGCAATCCAACAGGCTAAGAATATTTAACCTCTAGCCTGGTGAAACCACAGCGCATTGTGAAATCAATGCGCCTTTCAAAATTTAATAAAGTCTACAGCCCTGTTATGAGCAAGCGATTATTCGAATTCTTCAATAAAGACCAATTCCTAAGCCAGCACTGGCAAAAGAAACCTTGTTTTATTCCGGGTGCATTCAGAGATTGGCCTAACTTTTTATCAGCAGATGAACTTGCGGGTTTATCACTTGAAGATGAAATTGAAAGTCGCTTAATCGAACATAACCCGAGTCGAAATGCTTGGTCGATCACCCACGGTCCATTTGAAGATAAAGATTTCTCGAAGCTAGCGGAATCAAGCTGGACATTGTTAGTTCAATCCGTCGACACTTGGGTACCTGAACTTCATCGGTTAATAGAACAGTTCGATTTCATACCTCGTTGGCGATTTGATGACGTGATGGTCAGTTTTGCCTCGGACAATGGTGGTGTCGGACCACATTTCGATAACTATGATGTATTTTTAGTTCAGGGTGAAGGAACCAGACGATGGCGCGTTGGCGAAAAAGGCGATATTTGCAAACAACAAGAAATTATCGGCGGCTTATCCCACTTAGCAGATTTTGACCCAATAATTGATGTCATCATGCAGCCAGGCGACATGTTATATGTTCCACCAGAAACTGCTCATTGGGGTCAGTCTATCGGAGATTCCATTGGGTATTCAGTGGGCTACCGAACGATACAAACGCAACAACTGCTGGCTTTAGTTACAGAGCATTTATCACAATCTAGCCGGCCCAGTGATTTTTTTAAGGATGTTTATCGAAATAATTCGGACCACAAGAATAAACTGGATGATCAATTAACAAGCTGGGCTCAAGAAGAACTACGTCTGTTAGCAGACAACCCTGCTTTTCTCACAGATATAATTGGCAAACAGCTCAGTCTTTCTAAACTCGGTCATTCTTCGACATCAAATTGTAAAACGATTCAAACTCTTAATAACGAATCCGTCATCCAAATCAAATCAGATGTTGGGATAAATTGGTGTAATAAAGGAGAGCTAATTCGACTCAATGTAGAAGGCGAATCGTTTGAATTCGATAAAGATTTACTGACCGCGGTAGAAAAACTGGCTCTTTATCACCCTGTTCCTGCAAAATTGTTCAAAAAATCGACAAAAGTTGTTGATTTTCCAGAAGGTTTAGCTAATCTTATTGGTAGAGGGTACGTGAATACAGTGAATCAATAACGACGATGACGATGATGGTTTCTACGAGAATAAAATCTTTTCGATTCGAACAAACTTCTTGGCTAGATTCGAGCCAGGAAATTCTGGATATTCGGCATCGAGTGTTTATGATTGAGAAACACGAAAGAGACAGCATTTTGTGTGATCTCGAAGACAATGATTGTTTTCACATCTTAGTACGGAATCCTCAAAGGGATGTAATCGCTGTAGGAAGAATAACGAGCGAAGGAAGAATAGGTAGGATTGCCGTGCTTCTCCCTTATCGCGGTGCTGGAATTGGTACCAAGCTGTTTAGAAAACTCGTACAGATCGGACGAGAACAAAACATAAAAGATATCTCCCTTAATGCCGAACTTGGTGACCATCAATTTTATAATCTTCAAAAATTTACTACAGCAGGACCTGTGTATATGAAACAAGGCGTTCCGCATCAAATGTTGTCTCGAAAATTGGCCTAGTGCCTTGCTTACTCTCTTTTAACTAAAACTGATACTATCTTGTTAAAAGCATCCCCTAAGTTGTAGAAGAGATTAAACGAAGTGAACGATTCTAACGACAAACAACAATCAGCTAAATTATCCCACAAGCAAACCGAAAGTCTCGATGATCTAAAAACAGAAATCGAACAATTGTTTTCTAACGCAAAACGAACTATTCAGATATACAGCAGGGACCTTGATCCCAGAATTCTCGACCACCGAACTATCGCGGCTCAACTGATGCGGTTTGTCAGGCTATCTCGTTTTACCAAAGTTCAAATTCTTATATTCGATGAAAACCTTATGAAGGGTCGCGATCATAGCCTTCTAAACTTGGCCCAACGTTTTACCAGTCATATCGAAATTCGAGTGGTTCCCAAAGATTATCAAGAAAATCGATTCGGATATTATCTGGCCGATAATCGACATATCATTTATCGAAACAATATAGAAAGATACGAAGCCGAAATAACTGAATTACCGCATCATCTGGCCATCGAAAAAAATAAGTCATTCCACAAAATTTGGGACGTTAGTACACCAGCCAGTTCACTGCGTGCACTGCATATCTAATAATTTTAGTTATCATTACTTAAGCGCCAAATTTCTTAAAGTTATTTCAGTGGTTATATCAAAACTCTGTATAATCTCGACAACTTTCACAACTTCGATTCCGGTCAGTCTTATACGATGATTGCATCTCTAAAAAAAGAACTCAAAGAGCTTGCACCGATCGGTATTCCTGCGGTTCTATCCCAGCTCGCGCAAATGGCCATGGGATTTATCGATACAGTCATGGCTGGGAATTATAGTACTGACGCACTCGCGGCAATCGCTATTGGTACCAGCTTACTCCATCCGGTATTAGTCTTCTTTCTAGGATTATTTCTCGCATTTAATCCGATCATCGCTCATTTTCGCGGGGCCGACGAAATTCAAAAAATAAGAACGCACTTTCACGCCGGGATCTTATTGGCCGTTATTTTTTCTCCCTTTGCTATCTTAGCCTTGTTCAACTCTCAATTCGTTCTCCATGCACTCGATATCGACCCTGCCGTAAGCGAATTAGCCTTTGGCTATCTTAAAGCGACTTTATGGGGGATGCCTGCTCTTTTATTATTTTTTGCACTCAGATTCTGCAATGAAGGAATGTTCTCAACCATGGCAGTAATGACCATCACTGGCCTGTCTATACCTTTCAATGTACTTTTAAACTATTGGTTCTTATACGGCGGCTACGGAATTGAAGAAATGGGGGCTGTGGGTGTCGGTTATGCAACGGGGTTAATATGGTTTCTAATGTTGATCGGTATGACGGTTTATACTCTGGTCACTCAAAAATATAAAGAACTCAACCTTTTCAAAGGATTTGAATTACCTTCTTCTAAAGAATTCAAGGATGTTTTAGCTTTGGGCTTTCCTGTCGCTATTACATTAGGGTTCGAAATCACAATGTTTGCAGCCGTCTCATTAATGATTGCTCGCTATCCGGTCGAAGTCATGGGCGCACATCAAATAGCTTTAAACATCGCTTCGCTCACTTTTATGATCCCACTTGGATTATCCCAGGCTATAACTGCGCGAGTCAGTTATTTCGATGGACGAAAAGACAAAGAATCAATGCAATTAGCGGGATACACAGGCATTGGTTCTTGCGTTGTCATCATGTCATTTTCTGCAATCATGATGATCTCTATTCCAACGTTCTTAGTGGGTATCTATACCACCGACGAGAGTTTAGCTGGGATCGCTGTTGGACTATTGTTTTTTGCAGCGCTTTTTCAATTCTCCGACGGATTGCAAGTTTCTAGCGCAGGTGCACTGCGAGGGTTGAAGGATACTAAGATACCAATGATTATTACTGCAATTTCCTATTGGTTGGTTGGATTCCCAATCGGATATTATTTAGCTGAATTTCAGAATATGCAAGTTCAAGGCTATTGGGTTGGAATGATCTGCGGTTTATCCACTGCAGCCGTTTTGTTGCTACGGCGTTGGATGGTCTTTTCCAAGTTATAATATTAATCTTTATAGACTTGGCTTTCATTTTTATACTAAACCATCTAACACTTTTTTGTAATTTTCATTCGCCTGCAGCTCAAGTAAATGACGGCCATTGTCGATGACTTTTTTACCCGCAACATAGACATCTTTAACGGGCAATTGATTACATGCAAAAATAGCAGCATCTAAATATTGGCTGCCTACTTTGTTATAGAGTGACGGATTTTCTAAGTCCAAAACAACAAGATCAGCTCGTTTTCCAACTGCAATTTCCCCGACATCTTGACTGATTGCGGCGGCCCCATCTTTGGCTGCTTTAGCATATAAGTACTGTCCTACCGACGGCATACCTATGGTCGTTAAAACGGAACGTTGATGGGTTATAAGTCTTTGAGCATATTCTAATAAACGAATTTCATCGGCGACATTGATTGCAATGTGCGAATCAGAACCAATAGCGAAATTGCCACCCTCTGCTAAAAACGCCTGAGTTGGAAAAATACCGTCTCCTAAATTTGCTTCAGTCGTTGGACAAATACCCGCAACGGCTTGACTCATTGACAAATTATTCTGCTCTGATTTCGATAAATGAGTTGCGTGAATCAAACACCAATGTTGATCTAAGTCGTGGTTATTTAATAACCACTCAACCGGTCGGGAGCCATAGAATGACTTACAATCTTCAACTTCTTGTATTTGCTCTGCGATATGGATATGAATCGGTGCTCTTGAGTCGATACTTCTTATATTAGAAACAATCTCATCCAGTTGATTATCACTAACTGCGCGTAATGAATGAGGCGCAATACCGAGCTTAAAATTAGCATCAGCATGATATTCTTTGTGCAAAGCTTCGATAAGTCTTAAGTATTGCTCTGTTCCATGAATAAACCGCCCCTGTGCGGCACTTGGAGCAAGCTCACCAAAACCGGCATAACTATATAACACTGGTAGATGGGTAAGACCTATTCCAGCCCCTTGTGCAGCTAAAATAATTTGATGGGACATTTCAGCCGGATCATTATATGTTCCCCCACCTGCTTGATGATGAAGATAATGGAACTCAGCGACGCTGGTATAACCTGCTTTTAACATTTCTACATAAAGGAAAGTCGCTATCGCATTTAAATCCTGAGGTGCCATCTTGGCAACCAATCGATACATGATATCGCGCCAACTCCAAAAGCTGTCTTTGGCCGGTTGGCCATGAGCGTCAAAATTACGATATTCCGAATAACCCGCAAAAGCTCGCTGGAACGCATGGGAGTGACAATTAGGCATTCCTGGTATTACCGGCTCTTTAATAATCGTAGAGCCCGATATTTTGCCCTTTACAATCGATTCTATGTATCCGGAAGCATCTAAACTTAGTGTAATGTCTGACTTCCATTGACTGCCAATCAGAACGTTTTCCGCGTATAATTTTGTATTCATATAATCGTCTAATTTAACTCGGGTTATTTCAATTAATTATGCCAGAAATTTACGACCTCATCATACACAATATTACCTTGGCCACAATGACCGATGATGACGATTATGGCGTTGTCGAAAATGCCGTTGTTTGCATAAAAGATGGTTTGATCCGTGCTGTGCTTCAATCTAATGATTCTTCCGTTAAACAATTAGAAACAGAAGAGTCTATCGATGGTTTGGGCTATTGGGTAACCCCAGGATTAATAGACTGCCATACTCACCTGGTTTACGGCGGCGATCGAGCCAATGAATTCGAAATGCGACTAAACGGAGCGAGTTATGAGCAAATAGCCCAGGCAGGTGGTGGCATCGTTTCTACCGTTAAAGCTACGCGAGAAACGAGTAAGGATGAATTATTTAAGTCCGCGGCAAAACGATTGAGCTACCTTGCAAACGAAGGGGTAACCACGGTAGAGATAAAATCAGGTTACGGACTGGATCTTGCCACAGAACAAAAGATGCTAGAAGTAGCCGCAGAGCTCCACAAATTTTCTAACATAGAAATCAGCAAGACATTTTTAGGCGCACATGCGGTTCCCCCTGAATACAAACATAATGCAGACGATTACATCGACTTAGTTTGCCAACAAATAATGCCAAAACTCAATGCTCTTGATTTAATTGATTGCGTCGATGCGTTTTGCGAAGGAATTGGCTTTACATTGTCACAAACGCGTCGAGTATTCGAAAAAGCGAAACAACTCGGTTTACCCGTTAAATTGCATGCTGAACAACTATCTGATTTAGGTGGTTCCAAATTAGCCACCGAATACCAAGCATGGTCAGTGGATCATTTGGAATACCTCTCCCCTAATGACACCCCGAAATTAAAGCTGAGTGAAACCGTTGCAACTCTTCTACCGGTTGCATTTTACTACTTATCGGAAACTAAACTTCCTCCCATTAAAGCATTAAGAGAAAATCAAATTCCGATAGCAATCGCTTCTGATTCAAACCCGGGCAGTTCACCTTGCGTGTCCTTATTACTAGTACTTAATATGGCCTGTACCTTGTTCAAGTTGACTCCGTATGAAGCGCTTAAAGGCGTTACCCTAAATGCAGCAAAGGCGTTAAGAATTGATAACAAAGTAGGCAGTATTGAAGTTGGAAAACAAGCAGACTTAGTATTTTGGAATATAAACTGTCCGGCGGAATTAAGTTACCAAATAGGTGCTAATCCATGCCGAAAAATTGTCAAAAAAGGTAAGCTTATCGTCAATAAGGATGATAAATGATTATTTCATTACTCAATTTGTTCTCTTGCGTTACCGAGGGTATCTTTGAAGACTTTCGCGCCAAGCTTGTGAGTCAGTTGTATGTTCTTATTAGGTATATTCTCAGGCTCCGGATAAATAGCCAATATTTTCTCGAGTTGCTCCTCTCTTAAAATATGTACTATCGGAACGGGTGAGCGGTTAGTGTAGTTTGAAGGGTCATCTTGTTGAACATCCGCGAAGCAATAATCCGGATGGAAACTAGCCAGTTGATAGATTCCTTCATATCCTAATTCAACTAACAATTCATTCGCAATATCAATAAAATCCAAATAATCGAAAAAACTCTCTAAGCCTTTAGGCAATAATATTAGTGTTGTAGCAATATCACCTTGTTGGTCAAGCCGAGTCAGCTCATGAGTTAGTGACAGGAGTTGTTCCTCTG
>JAHRVB010000006.1 GCA_019090895.1 Kangiellaceae bacterium | reverse complement strand
GAAGTCTTGGGCGAAGCGTTGCAATACGCCACCGGCCGAATAAATAGAAACTTCTTCTGCTGTGTCTAAGCGACATTTAACCGGCACAATCACTGACTCCCCACGGGTTCGATGAATAACCACTTTAAGTTCGGCACCTGGTGACGGTGTTCCTTGAACATCGTAGGTTTCAGTTCCGTCGATGTTGTAGGTATGTCTTGTTTCACCATTGATAAATTCTAATGGTAAAACCCCCATACCAATTAAATTGGTTCGGTGAATGCGTTCGAAACCTTGCGCAACAATCACTTCAACACCGGCTAAGCGAACGCCTTTTGCCGCCCAATCTCTGGAGGAACCTTGTCCATAGTCTGCACCGGCAATGATGATTAATGGTTGCTTTCGTTCCATGTAAGTTTCAATGGCTTCCCACATACGGGATACTTTTCCTTCAGGTTCAATTCTTGCCAAAGAACCTTGTTTGGTTTCGCCGTTTTCTTTAACCATTTCATTAAATAATTTCGGGTTAGCAAAAGTCGCTCTTTGTGCAGTGAGATGGTCACCACGATGAGTGGCGTAAGAATTAAAGTCCTCTTCCGGCAAACCCATTTTAGCCAGGTAAGCACCCGCAGCGCTCGATAACTGAATGGCATTAGAGGGTGATAAATGATCCGTGGTGATGTTATCACCCAGTACAGCTAGAGGACGCATACCCTTCATAGTTCTTTCCGTAGCCAGCGCTCCTTCCCAGTATGGCGGTCGACGAATATAAGTAGTTTGAGGACGCCAGTCATAAAGTGGATTATTATCTTCACCGTATTCAACTTTAAGATCGAACATTGGGTTGTAAACACTTCTAAACTGTTCTGGCTTAACACTCTCTGCAATAATCGCATCAATTTCTTCATCACTCGGCCAAATATCTTTTAGAGTAATGGGATTACCGTCGGTATCATTACCAAGACTATCTTGTTCAATATCAAAACGAATAGTTCCAGCAATCGCATAAGCAACAACTAACGGCGGCGATGCCAAAAACGCTTCATTGGCGTGTGGATGAATACGACCATCGAAATTACGATTGCCAGAAAGCACCGCCGTTGAATACAAATCTCTATCTAAAATTTCTTGTTTGATTATAGGATCTAGCGCTCCGCTCATTCCGTTACAAGAAGTACATGCAAAAGCCACCACACCAAAGCCAAGTTGTTCAAGTTCTGGTAGTAGTTTCGACTCTTCTAAGTAAAGCTGCACCGCTTTAGAACCGGGTGCGAGTGATGTTTTGACCCAAGGCTTACGTGTTAAACCAAGCTTGTTGGCGTTACGTGCTACGAGACCTGCGGCAACCATATTTCTAGGATTACTGGTATTAGTACAACTCGTAATCGCTGCGATAATACATGCGCCGTCTGGCATTTTTCCTTCTTCATTTTCAACGATGCCAGCAATCCCTTTTTCTGCCAAATCTGTTGTTGCTACTCGTGCGTGAGGGTTAGAAGGTCCGGCAATATTTCGAACCACGGTTGACAAATCAAAGGTCAACACTCTTTCATATTCTGCATCGGCCAAACTGTCTGCCCATAGTCCTGTTTCCTTAGCATATTGCTCAACTAACTTTACTTGCTCATCTTCGCGGCCAGTAATTTTTAAATAATCAATGGTTTGTTGGTCGATATAAAACATCGCAGCGGTTGCGCCAAACTCTGGGGTCATATTGGAAATAGTTGCTCTATCTCCAAGAGTTAAACTGAAAGAGCCTTCACCGTAAAATTCTAAATAGCTCGACACGACTTTTTCATTTCTCAAAAACTCCGTGAGTGCTAATACAATATCGGTACTCGTAATACCAGGTTGTCGCTTACCTGTTAGTTCCACACCAATAATATCAGGTAGACGCATATAAGAAGCACGGCCCAACATCACGCTCTCTGCTTCCAGTCCACCAACACCAACAGCAATCACCCCTAGTGCATCCACCATGGGTGTATGGCTATCGGTTCCGACGAGTGTATCAGGGAAAGCAACGCCATCACGTGCTTGAATGACCGGCGACATTTTTTCCAAATTTATTTGGTGCATAATGCCGTTACCGGGAGGAATCACATCTACATTTTTGAACGCTGTTTTTGTCCAGTTAATGAAATGAAAACGGTCTTCGTTTCTGCGATCTTCTATTTCACGATTCTTCTCAAACGCGTCTTTCTCAAATCCTGCATGTTCTACCGCCAGGGAGTGATCAACAATTAATTGAGTAGGAACAACTGGATTAATCTGAGAAGGGTCACCACCTTTTTCCGCAATGGCATCACGTAAACCAGCTAAATCGACCAGTGCAGTTTGTCCCAAAATATCATGACAAACCACTCGCGCCGGAAACCAAGGAAAATCAAGATCACGCTTACGCTCAATCAGCTGCTTAAGTGAGTCAGTGAGTTTTTCTGGCTCACAACGACGAACCAAATTTTCCGCCAAAACCCGAGAAGTATAAGGAAGCTTGGCATAAGCCCCTGCTTCAATGTCATCAACGGCTTCACGTGTATCGTAATAATCCAATGAAGAATTGGGTAAAGTCTTTCTGTAATTTGTATTCATGGTATTTTCCAATTGATAATTGTTTAAATTCAAAACAAAAAACATTTTTACCACAGAGGACACAGAGAGCACAGAGTTAAAAAAAAGAACTAAAAGCCACTAAAATTTGATCCGGTTCTTATTTTTTGACTAGTTCAATTTTTTCTCTGTGTCCTCTGTGCCCTCGGTGGTGAATTCTTTTAATCTTTTAATCTTCTGACTTTGTAGGTCGGTCTTCAGGTCGACACGGTGCTGAACGTTCATTGTCAGCCTAAAGACTGACCTACATAGGTTCGGGATACACCGCACAAAAATTACGTAAATCTTTTCTCTGTGTCCTCCGTTCCTCTGTG
>JAHRVB010000090.1 GCA_019090895.1 Kangiellaceae bacterium | reverse complement strand
GCTGGATAGTTAATTGTGATGATTAACGTAGGGGGCGTATGCTATCAACTTATCTGATAGCGAACAATGGGATTCTACCTTACAATATCAGCTGGATGTAATAGTGAAAATCTAGAGCTTCGGTATAACTAACGCTTGTTGAGATAAAGAAAACGAATTCATGAATAAAAACAAACGACAACAGATCTTTGAAAGATTCAGAACAGAAAATCCCTCACCTAAAACGGAGCTGGAATACGCCTCTCCCTTTGAATTATTAATTGCGGTCATTTTATCAGCGCAGGCAACAGATGTAGGAGTGAATAAGGCGACGAGAAAGCTATATCCTATCGCAAATACACCGAAAGCTATCTACAAACTCGGCGTCGAGGGGCTAAAGGAGTATATTAAAACGATTGGCTTGTATAATTCAAAAGCTAACAATGTCATTAAGACCTGTCGGATGCTAGTCGAGTTACATGATTCTGAAGTACCTCAAACGAGAGATGCACTTGAAGCATTACCAGGCGTTGGTCGTAAAACAGCTAACGTGGTTTTAAACACTGCATTTGGTCAACCAACGATGGCAGTGGACACTCACATCTTTAGAGTGTCAAATCGCACTGCTATAGCAAAAGGTAAAGATGTTGTTGAAGTTGAAAAGAGGCTCGTTAAGTTTATTCCCGACGAATTCATGATGGATGCACATCATTGGCTTATACTGCATGGCCGCTATACTTGTGTAGCAAGAAAACCGCGCTGTGGTTCTTGCACCATAGAAGATTTGTGTGAGTTCAAACAAAAAGTAGGCAATGATTAAAACATTGACAGCAAGAGCTTGGCTAACGCTTAAAAGGTAGTTTTAACGATAGCGCTTTAATTGCGTTGTCGACATAGTGCTTTTCTTCTCTTACGAAGTTATCTATTGCTGCTTTGAATTGAGGATGACCAATCCAATGATATGAGCATGTTTCTATCGGAGTAAAACCTCTTTGTATTTTGTGCTCTCCTTGGGCTCCAGCATCAAAATGTCCGAGTTTATTCTTAATACAATATTCAATTCCTTGGTAATAACATGCCTCGAAGTGTAAAAACTCGAATTCTTCTGAGGAGCCCCAATATCGTCCATAAAGGGTGCTATCGCCTTTAAAGAAAAGTGACATTCCAACGACTTTATCCTCATTACTAGCCACTACAAACATAACCTGTTCGGGCATAGCTCTAGCGATAAATTCAAAAAACTGCCAGTTGAGGTAACCATAATTACCACTTCTCTTCAAATAAGTGAGTTGATAGAACTCAAAAAACTGCATCCAGAGTTTGCCACTCGCGTCGATGCCCTCAACAAATTGTAATTTAACTCCCGATTCATCTAAGCGTTTACGTTCACGTTTAATGTTCTTTCGTTTCTTCAATTTGCAATGGGTTAAGAAATCATCGAATGAATTATAGTCTTGATTAAACCAATGGTATTGAACGCCGGACCGGCGCAATAACAATAACTCTTTTTGCAACTGAGCATTGGGTTGGACTTGCGAGCCATTTAAATGCATTTCTTGCTCGGCGCTTGGAAATAATAAATGCCAACTTGAAACAGCCAATTCTTTTGCGAGCCGGACGACTTGCTCGATCACTCCAGCGATTACTAGTTGTTGAAATTCAGGTTTTACAACTAATCTAGGCCCTTCACAGGGAGTAAATGGCACAGATGTTACTAGTTTCGGGTAATATTGAAGACCTGACTGGTGATAAGCATCTGCCCACTGGAAATCGAATACATACTCGCCATAACTATTAGTTTTTAAATAAAGAGGCATGAAGCCAATTAACTGCTCTGATGAATAAATCAACAAATGGCGTGGTTGCCAACCAGATTGTTCACTTACCGAACCACTAAATTCTAGAGCCGCGAGAAATTCATGGCGAATGAAGGGATAGTTTGAACAAATGAGCGAATTCCAATCATTTGCAACAACCTGATCAATCGATGTTATGAATTTGTAATTAAAATTGCTAATATCTGCACACCTATGATCACAGTGCTAATTATTGTTAAGTCGTGATTCGAACAATAGTCTGCGTCGCAAAATATCATTGACTGAAATGTAACAACCTTAGCCAAAGATATAAATTCAAATCTAATTTAAAGAAACTAGAGAAATCGATGAACAAAAGCCTTATCACCAATACAATCGCCATCCTGCTTATTTTAGTGGGCTATTATATATCCAATTCTCTGTTGTTTACGATTGGTCTTTTTGCTTTTTCCGGCGCCATCACCAATTGGTTAGCCATCCATATGTTATTTGAAAAAATACCTGGATTGTATGGGTCTGGTGTTATCCCCGCTCGATTTGAAGATTTCAAATCTGCTATTCGCAATATGATGATGGAACAATTTTTTAACCAGAAAAACCTGGATCGTTTTATGAAAGATGCTGGAAGTAAAGAAGTGGAGCTTGTTTTAGCCCCTGTCATTGAAAAAGTTGACCTTTCTCCAGCCTTCGACCAGCTAATAAAAACCATTATGGAATCTTCTTTTGGCGGAATGTTGGGTATGTTAGGTGGTCAAGAAGCTTTGCTGCCACTCAAAGAACCCTTTATGGCAAATATGAAGGAGTCTTTAATAGAAATGACTAATTCACCCGAATTCGACCAATTATTACGCACAGAAATGCAGCAACAGAGCGTAAGCGATGATATTCGAGAAAAAGTATCCGGTATTATAGAGCAACGACTGGAAGAGCTCACACCACAAACGGTGAAAGAAATAGTGCAGGCAATGATCAAACAGCACTTAGGTTGGTTGGTTGTTTGGGGCGGCGTATTTGGCGGGGTGATAGGTGGGTTATCGACACTTATTACCTATTAGTATCGCGCCTATCGTTTATTTGCATTGTTCGAACGGCTTTTAGCGGCACCAATGTGGGCCTTTTTATTTGCTGGCTTTTGTTGACGATTGGCAGGCTTTTTGTTCTTAGTGTCAGAATTTGGTTTGATGAGTTGCAACGTCAAGCCCGTCAGCATATTTCGGATAAATTGATTACCGCACTCGCGGTAGTTTCTGTGATCAGGCTTTCTAAAAAATGCACTAATTTCTGATTTAGAAATTCTAAAATCAGCCAATTCTAGAATAGAACAAAGCTCGTCAGTTGTCAGAGACATAGCGATCTTGATCTTGTTCAACATTACATTATTGTTAATTTTAACCTTTTTACTTTTAGCGACACTCTCCGCCTGCGTCAATACTTCATCCCCTTCCCTTCTACCTCGCTTTGAAATAATAAGGCCATCAAGAAATATGACGATTAGATAATCAGGTAAAGGAACATATAATTTATCATCTTCTTTTGCTAAATAGCTCTTTAGTTCGGTTGGCGCTAGCGAGTAACTAGCGAGTTTAAATAGGTTCAGCACCTCACTATCATTAAGACTAAGTGCATAACGAAGACGTCTCAAACAATAGTTGTTCATTCCAGTTTTCAACTCAGCCATGGGTAAAACTCAACTCATCTTTGGTTTTTAATGTGACAGTTTGCGACTCTTCACCAAATTCTATTAAAAGCTCTCCAGTGTTTATCTTTGCAATGGTTTGCGCCGTCCACAGCTCGACGTCAGGCATGATTTCAGTATCAGAAACCTTCGAAATGACCCACTCTTTTGCGAGTGATTGAATCGCTTCTGCCGATAAATCGTTGGGTAGAATAAGCATGTTGGTTATATTTCGTTCAGAGTCGCGTAAGTAAATTTTCAGTGATATCTCGAATTATACCTGAACTGGGAATCCAAGTAGACAGCTTTATGATATGGACTCGAAGTGAAAATTTGTTCAAAACGAGTATTCCGAACTGTCGTCCCTGCTATTACGAGCAGACATAAAAAAGGTCACCTTATAGATGACCTTTTTTGAATTTGGCGCGCCCGGAGAGATTCGAACTCCCGACCAATTGGTTCGAAGCCAACTACTCTATCCAGCTGAGCTACGGGCGCTATTGGTAGATATTGTTACCGAAAACGGAACAGGCGCTAATCTAACTGAATGAGCCCTTCGACTCAAGACATTTTTTCATATATGGATAAATTTCATTTTTTTAGTTTATCTGTTTATAATCTCGTCATTATCTCCTACTGACTAATCACTACACTTGCATTCACTTGACGCAATAAAAAAGGCTATCTGCGACCTTGCTAACGAGCAAGGATTCCAGCAAGCACGCGTATCTGACGTCCACACAGGCAAGTACTTTGAAGAATTCGAACGCTGGGTAAATGATGGTATGCATGGCTCAATGTCGTATCTAGAACGAAATATGGACCTGAGGCAGTTCCCTGAAAAGCTTCAGCCTGAAACTTGCCGGGTAATTTCCTTCCGATATGATTATTTGCCAGAGAAAGCGAGTTTCGGCAAGATTCTTTCAGCCCCAGAGTTGGCTAATATCTCGCGATATGCACTGGGAAGAGATTACCATAAGCTAATTAGAAAAAAGCTTCAATTAATTGCCCGTTCTGTTGAAGAATTAGTCGATGACCTCTCGTTTCGAGTATTTGTTGATAGTGCACCGGTCTTGGAAACAAGCTTTGCCGAGAAATCAGGTATCGGTTGGAAAGGTAAACATACTTTAACCATTAACCAAGAAGCGGGATCTTGGTTTTTCCTCGGCGAAATATTCATCAACCTACCATTGAGCACTGATTCGCCAGTCGAAAATAAATGTGGCCAATGCAATGCGTGTATTAATCTATGTCCAACTGCCGCGATTGTGGCACCCTATAAAATCGATGCTCGCCGATGCATTTCCTATCTCACCATTGAAAACAAGGATAGCATCCCTCTTGAATTTCGCGAAGCCATGGGAAATAGGATATATGGGTGCGACGATTGCCAACTTGCTTGCCCTTGGAATCGATTTGCATCTATAAGCCAAGAAAGTGATTTCCAACCTAGATATAATCTTGATTCGGAATCCCTGCTTAATCTATTCAATTGGACAGAAGAAGAATTTAATCAACGATTACTAGGTAGTCCGATCAGACGAATAGGATTTGATTGTTGGCAAAGAAACATTGCGATTGCTCTTGGAAACGCACCTAACAACGATTTGATCGCTAAAACACTTCAAGATAAACTCGAAAACTCTAGCCCGATGGTGGCAGAACACATTCAATGGGCACTGGGTCAACAACAGAAATCGCACACTGCAAACACCACAACAATTTCGAATAAGACACAGAAACTGATAAGAACGATTAATAAGATGCTTCCAAGAGACGCGTAAGCGGCTATTAAAATAGATGGCAGTATTTCTACGTCTCTACCATCTGATTATTGACTAAAGCGAAAGAACATGTCCTTTTAGAAGTTTGAGCCAACTAGCTCGTTCTTTACTTTCTTCTGAAGATATGATGACGGCATTTGAAATCAATTCGATCGCTTTATTATTTTCTCCGCTTTTAACAGCCTGCTCATACCTGCTAAAATACTTCAATTCAGGTTGCGCTAGGTATTTCTTTAGTGACTCTCCCACTGAAACTGATAGCTCAGAAGCTAAACTATCAATAATTTTAATGTCTGAAGGTAAATCCGCCGCTATATACTTTTGATGGAACATTCCTTTTTGAAATTCATTAATGGAATCCCCAGAATATTTTTCTTCTTTCACAACATTGTTGGTTAAGAGTAACTTTTGAGACGTTGGCTCAATAATTCGATAAGCAACTTCTGTTACTGCTAGTTTCTGAATATGTTCTACTTGAATAAGAACATCTTCCATAATCTTTTGTTCGTGAAATTGAGTTGGGGCATCGCCTCGCTTTCGCTTATTCCATTTTGTGTACTCTTCGGTTTCAGTGCGTTTTATATCAATTAATACACTCTGACTTCGCTGGCCTTTATTAGTCGATGTTTCTATTGCCGCTTGCAAAACTTCACCTTCTACCGACAGATAAGCTCCCGAATATTCGTTAGGATTCGGAAGTGCAGAAAGGTCCGCAACTATTTGAAGTTGAGTCCCTAAACTTGCGAATAATATTCGCTCTAGCTTACTTGCTACTCTTCGTCCAACAGATGCAACTACCGAGTTAGATGAAAGTACCTCTTTAAATTCAGTAACCGATAATTTCGCTGTCGCTCTATTCTTTAATCGTTCAATTTCGCTAGCCTTCGATTTATCCAACTGCGGATATCCAGGGTCAAACTCACTAACGATAGATAGGAGTCCAAAAACGACTCCAGAGGACGTTTTTAAAGAGTTTGCCTTTGCCATTATTAGATCCAAAAATTCTTTTTCTTGAATAAAACCCTTATTGCTAATCGCTAATTTTTCTTGAATATCTCTACCGCGCTTAAATTCAGAGTAGGCTAATAACAAATCGTCCTTTCGATAGGCAGCTTGAGCATTATTGGCGAAATAATTAGCCAATAAAATAATGGAATTCTTCATTTTCTTCTTAACTTGCAACATTAATGGCTTGTCAGCGATTTCCTGTAGAGCACTATATGCCGACTCTGGCTTACCATTTTCCAAAGCCCCCCTAAAGTTCTGTTCAAATAATGCAGCTTCACTTTGTGAAACCATCGATTCGAATTGAAGATTTCCCGGGTCAATTTGTAAACCCTTATTTGCCGATGTTAACGCCATGTTGAACATTCGTTTCTTATACGCTTCAACGCCTTGAGTTGTTAGCATTTCAATATTTTTGGCCAACCGACTATCGTACATGTTTTGTTCGTCACTTCCGGCGCCGGCCAATTCAGATGCTTTTTTCATCCACTGAGTTTGCAATACAACATCTTTAGATGTTCGTTGTGACTGACTTGATGCTTCGGCAATCTCATGATTGGTTTTGTCCAACATATTTTTAAGCGAGGGAACTATAACGCTATATCTTTTGAAATCCCATACTTTCATTTTT
>JAHRVB010000089.1 GCA_019090895.1 Kangiellaceae bacterium | reverse complement strand
GAATGAGAACTTTTAGTGCAAAACCAGAGTCAGTACAACGCGAATGGTTCGTTGTAGACGCAGAAGGTAAAACACTTGGCCGTTTGGCAACTGAAATTGCGCGTCGATTACGTGGCAAGCATAAAGCAGAATATACTCCTCACGTTGATACTGGCGATTATATCGTTGTTGTAAACGCTGAGAAAATTGCCGTTACAGGTAAAAAAGAAGCAGACAAAATGTACTATCGCCATACTGAATTCCCTGGTGGAATCAAAGGGATGACTTTAGGTAAGCTTCGAGAAAGAGCGCCTGAGCGTATTTTACAGTTAGCAGTAAAAGGTATGGTACCGAGTAATCCTCTTGGTCGTGCATGTTTACGTAAGCTAAAGATTTTTGTTGGACCTGAGCACACGCATCAGGCACAGCAACCAAAAGAACTAAACATATAGTTGGTGATTAGAATGGCTGATACACAATACTACGGAACAGGTCGTCGTAAGAGCTCTACTGCTAGAGTTTTCCTACGTCCAGGTAACGGTACAATTACTGTTAACCAACAACCTTTAGATGAATATTTTGGTCGTGAGACTTCTCGAATGGTTGTTCGTCAACCGCTTGAGTTGACTGAAAATGTTGAAAAATTCGATGCATACGTTACTGTTAAAGGTGGCGGTGATACAGGTCAAGCGGGCGCGATTCGTTTGGGTATTACTAGAGCATTGATGGAGTTTGACAACGAGCTTCGTCCGTCTTTACGCGCTGCGGGTTATGTAACTCGTGATGCTCGTGCAGTTGAACGTAAGAAAGTTGGTCTTCATAAAGCACGTAAGAAACCACAATTCTCTAAGCGTTAAATTGGTCTGCTGGAGCGATGCTCTGGCACTCAATTCAAAAGCGTTTCCAAAAACCACCACGTCGAAAGACCGGTGGTTTTTTGCCTCTCTTGGTGCCGAAATCTTAACTTCCGGTAGGTCGTGTTAGCGACAGCGTTATTTATATAATTCAAGATTCCCCTAACCTAAAGTCGGTTTTATGCCATCTTAAAATATCGGTTATTGAAATTTTTGAGTGAGTGGTAGGAAGCGTTCAGCAAATAACTGACTGTTTTGTTTTGCCTTGTTGTAGGAAGCTATAAAGCCTGGGTCGTTCTTAACGTTATCCATATAAGGTGAATTGTCGACAAACTGATAATTATAGTAGCCGTTATCAACGGCTTTTCTATAGGATTGCTGGCAACGTTTAGTTTCGCCAAGCATGCAATAGTATATGGCAACGTAAAACACAGTTTCAGCATCTGCAATATTTGTTTGTTCCAGTTGATGAACGGCAATGAGCCCTTTCTCAAACTCGTTTTCTAGATAAGCTTTATGGACGGTTGCAACTAGACCCCACAAGCTGGCTCGATCGGAAACGATTAATTTATTAAAGCGCTTAATCGCGGATTCACGATTGTCGTCCCTAATATCCAACAGTGCTTGCCAACCTGTGGTAAATGCTGATTCTGGATAATAATCGAGTAGTTTTCGAGCGTCCTTAAACCTTTTTATGCCAGAGTAAGTAGCAATGAGCGAACGGAAACGTACATTTCGAGGATCTAGTTTGACCGCATATTCCATTTCTCTTATCGCATGTTCATTTAAACCGGCGTAGCGAAATATGTATCCTAGGGTAAAGTGAGTTTGAGCATTGGTTGGATTAATTTCGAGCATGGTTATAACGATACGCATCGCTTCGTCGATTCGATTGCTTTCTGTATAAACAAAAGCAAGATGTGAAAGAGCGCTGAGCAGATTGGGTTCGATTTGCAAAGCCTCTTGGTAATAAGAAAGAGTTTGGTGTGATTCTCCTGTGTTGATGAGCCCAAACTGTTCGAGTCGCCTAATACGGTTGCCTAACTGTACCAATGAAGGAGCAAAGTTGCCATCAAGTGCGACTGATCGCTTTAGCAGGCTCACGGCCTTTCTATGCCCATTGGTCGAGAATGGTTGTGCAATACTTCTTAAATAAAGTTCATAAGCCTTTTGATTGTTTGGTGTATCTATTCCAAATTGTAGTTTCTTTTTAACGCCCATTTTTCGATTTAAACCACGATAGATTTCGCCAGCTATTCGGTCTTGCAATTCAAATACGCTTTTATTTTCAACCTCTATTTGTTGGGAGCGCCAAACCATTTTGCTAGATGCAATTTCGACTATCTCAACATTCATTTGCACTTTATTGTATGCACTTAAATAGCTTCCGGTAATGAGATAGTCGACTTTTAAATTTTGACCAATTTGCTTTAAGTCGAAATTCGCCTTGGTATATTTTCTGATAGCACTTGTCGGACGTACATTAATGTTTTCTACATAAGCTAACTCGCTTATAACTCGATCAGCGAGAGCCAGCCCTAAATAATCGGTTGAATCGTCGGGTTGATTATTACTAAAGGGTAGTACCGCCATGAGATAGTTATCGTTCTCAGGTGTAACGTTTTGTTGAGTTAAAAAGTAGCCTAATCCAGTCAATGTAAACAGTGTCACGAAAATAAAGCTGGGCTTAATTTTTCTAGCTAATAAATTGAGATTGCTTTCTTCAAAATGCGATTCGGTTTCTTGGGCTATTGCTTCGATAAACTGATAGCCTCGGCCATGAACTGTTTTTATGACTTTTTGGGATTTACCGTCGTCGCCTAAGAGCTTGCGCGCTATTTTGATATGGTTACTTAATGAAGTATCCGATACTTCGCGGCCTTCCCAAATTGATTCAAACAATTCTTCGCGAGTTACAACGCGTTTTCGATGTTCAATCAGAAAGACAATCAGGCTGAATACTTTAGGTTCACATGATTGTACTTTGCCACTCGCGCTTAGCTCGAACTTAGCAGTGTCGATGATAGTTTGGTTGAATTGGTAACGCATTTCCGCTGCTTTGACTTCCCTTATTGGTTTTCCTGCTCTTTTATGATTGTACTTGTTTTTTTGCCTACATTGTCAATGACTTCTCACAGAAATGAGAGTTTTGCATTCATATCCTTGTTAGATGCATAATAGCAACCCATAAGACGATGTCCAAAACTTTCCACTTACCAGCAATCTTGGGCTGTTGGACTGGCAAGAAGAAAAAATGCTCCTAAACTAAAAAATGGAAAAATATGCAAGCGATACAGTGTGCCAACTGTGAATATGAATTAATTGGAGCCTTTTGCTCCAATTGTGGCCAATCCTGCAAAAGCCGACGGGGTCCGATTTGGCAAGTCACAGGTGAACTCCTGCACGAACTGTTTGCACTCGATTCGAAGATGTTTAGTAGTCTGTGGAGTCTTTTGGTTAAGCCTGGAGAGTTAACTGATAGGTTTTTATCAGGTAAACGGGCGTCAGTATTACCACCAGTTAGACTTTACTTAGTAGTTAGTATTCTATTTTTCTTTGTTTTCGAAATTCCTACGCCTGACATTAGTAAAGATAATGTCTATATCGGCAATACATTATTAGGGGGCGAAGAACCCATCGAAGGAAGGAGTAATTTTAGTCTATTTAATTTTGGTGACACAAATAGCGAGCTTGATCGATGGTTTGAAAATATGTTTCAGGACAAAATAGAGGTGATGAAAACTGATAATCCTCAAGTCTCTATTGAGAAAATCTTTAATAGCTTAGAAGAAATATTACCGAAAATGTTAGTTTTCTTTTTACCACTATTCGCTCTAGTTTTGAAAACACTATACTTTTTTAAACGCATTTTATACTTCGATCATCTATTGTTTTCGTTGCATTTTCAAACTTGGCTAATGGTAGCGATACTCGTGATCTATGGATTAGCATTGCAAAATCCTTGGTGGTCGGCCCTTAGTATTCTTGTCCCAATTTATTTAGCCCGAGCACAGAAAAAAGTTTACAAACAGACTTATTGGTTGGTGGTCCCAAAGACATTTGCCATCATAATCACTTATTGCATTTTAATTGTAATTGCGGGGGTAAGTTCTTTCATATCTGCCATTGCGATGCTTTAATCTTGAGATTAAATAAGTCTTGGAGGGGCTCCTCTCCTAGTAACTCGCTTTTCGAATTTTCGTTCGTTATTTATTAGAGTTTATAATCTTGAGCTTGTTTGAACAGTTTATCTGAATAGTCTAAGTTAACAAGAGTAAAATTAATTTTGTCATTGGCTTTTAATTGCCCCAGTAGCGGCAGATCTGTGGCGATTACATTCGCGATTCTTGGATAGCCTCCGATGGTTTGTCCGTCGACAGACGAGACTATTGGCAATCCAGATGGTGGGATTTGAATCGTTCCTTCAGTTAATCCGCTAGAGAGTATTTCGATAGACGAACTCATTTCAAGGGGAGTGCCAAGTAGCCGAATTCCCATTCGGTTTGAATCAGGAGATACGTAAAATTTCTGTTGGTAAAATTGTAATATTTGTTCCTCAGAAAACTTCGAAGTCTCTACCGAATTGACACACCTCAGCAAGTAGTTTCCACTAAAGTATGGATGCTGACTATTGTCTAGCGAGTTGAGTGGTACGATTTTTATGTTTCTAATTTTGATTCTATCGTTATCCTTCAGTTGATGGTTTTCATGACCGCCGAACTGACAGGTAAGATGAGTTGAATAGCTGTTTAAGGTTACTTCTATATCGAGTTGACCGGAAAAAGCGATGTATGCTCTGGCGCCTTCTTCTAGCCGTTCAAACTCTAAAATATCACCAGCATTCACTTGAATGACTTCGTTGTTAAATACTAGTTGACCATTCAAAAATAGTTCAAATCTAGCACCAGTAATTGATATCGAAAGCGATTCCTCGAATTCAATAATCGGACCTATGAGCGTTACTTCTAATACCGGATTTTGAAGTGGATTCCCAAGCAGCCAATTGGCGAGTTCCATCGAGCGGTGATCCATTGCTCCGCTTCTTGAGATACCAATATGCATATACCCAAAACGGCCTGCGTCCTGGACGCTGGTTTGTAACCCCGAGTAAATAAGCCGCATACTCATGATTGCGGACCTTGTTCATCGCTTTGTAATTGCTTGAATTCATCAAGGGTTATGGGATTAAATTTAATTCTGTCTAGCGGATTAGCAAGCGCTGGGTGGTTGCTTGAAGGAATGAACACTTTTAAGGGAGTCTGTCCAATAATATTCCATCCACCGGGACTGGCGACTGGATAGATTCCAGTTTGCTCGCCACCAATGCCAACTGAACCTGCGTTAATCTTAATGCTGGGGGTTTCTTTCCGAGGGCAATAGAGAGATTTTCTTAATCCGCTTAGGTAGAGAAAACCCGGTAAAAAACCTAGCATATTAACCCAGTAAATTTGCGACGAATGAAGTGATATTAATTCGTCAGTTGTCATATGGCAGTGCTTCGCTACGTTCACTAAATCTAGACCAAATTGTGAGTCATAACAAACAGGTATTTCGATTAGGCGACTTTCAGAAGGTGTATATTCAAACGGTTCGTTTAATCGCGATACTAGCCGTTTTTCGAAAACGATTCTATCAAATGAATCACGGTTTACGATTAGAGTTAAGCTTTGATAACTTGGGATAACTTCCAATAGATTGAACCGATTATCTGATCTTAAGCTGCTTGCTATTGAAATTAGTTTTTGGGTGAGCGGCTTACCAATTTCTTCCTTCAAGGTGATAATATAGGCAGCGTCACCGTTAGTACTTAGTTTAAAGTGCTTTCCTTGCAGCTCGAATTGGTTCATATTGATTTGTAATTGACGACTAAGATATTATTCGAAGCAAGTTTTTGACTCAGTAATTTTGAAAGTAATAACGAATTTTTAGTGTCGCTATGTAAACAAATACTGTCGACTTGAAGTCTTAGTTCGCTGCCATCCGATGTTAAAAACTTGTCACCTTGTATAAGTGAAAGAGCTTGATCGATTACTCTGCTTGATTCACTTATAACAGCACCCGGCTCAGAACGAGGTGTGAGTCTTCCTGTCGACAAATAACGTCGATCCATAAAACCTTCTGAAATGAAACTTAAATTATTTTCGATGCAAGCTTGTTGAAGATAGCCTGAAGCTAATCCCATCAATGAAACGGTTGGGAAATTTTGTTTGCAGAATTTTGTCATTTCAATAGCGAGCGGTCGATTGGCTTCAATATCATTATAAAGAGCACCATGAAATTTGATATGGCTTAAATTACAATTGTTTCGTGAAAGTTCTAGTTGCAGGCGATTGACTTGACAAATAATCGAATCTTGAAGGGCGCCCGATGATATGGAGAGTGAGGTTCTGCCAAAGTTTTCTCGGTCAGGATAGCCAGGGTGAGCACCAATGTTGAGTTTATTGGTAATCGCATTCTTTACCGATTGCTCGATAGTCAGGTCGTTTCCAGCATGGCCACCGCAAGCAATATTACAACTCGAAATATAAGGCATGATTTGTCGATCGTTTTCGCAATCTTGTGGAGAGTTTCCTTCACCTAAGTCGCAATTAAGATCAATGACTCCTATCCTTCTAGCGTACGATTCTTGAGAGTTACTTTTCATTGTGATTAGTGACATTCATGTTGTTAAGTAAGGCTGAACGCTAGCATTAGACTTTTTCCACTTAACAATAGTGTGACCAAGAAAATAATTCCACCTAAAATATTTTGAATTAAATTATTACGGTATTTACCCATAACATTAGTGTTCATTATCCACAGTAGAAATAACGTGATCAAAGGCAACAGGATACCATTAGCGACCTGTGCAAACCAGATGATGCTGATCGGCTTGTAACCTGAACTAGCGACAGCCACTCCCAGTGCAAGGATTACGATCCAGATTGCTTTGAAATGTTTGTTCAGAAGAATATTCTGTTTGTTTTCATTTATCATATCCTTGCTGATATTTTTTGTTGGTCCAAGCCCTAATACGCCTTTTAAAGCATAAGCCGCAGCTAGCGGCGCAGTGACTGCAGATGATAGACCTGCAGCAAATAGACCAATCGCCATAAGAATACTTGACCATGAACCAAATAGGGGTTCTAAAGAGGGGGCAAGGTCTGCCGCTGTTTTGATAGATATTTTGTTTCCAAAAAAAGCAGTTGCTGCCGTTGATAGTATTGCCATCGAAATCAGCGCGCCAAGTGGCACTGAAAGGTAAAGATCACGACGCGCATCTATTAAATGTTTTGTAGATTTCCACCTCTCACCAACACTAGAAGCATGTAGAAATAAGTTATAAGGTACTACGGTTGTGCCTATCAAAGCGATGATTGTGAGAGCAGATCCCTCAGGCATACGCGGTATAAATAATCCGTCGAAAAGTTCAGAGAGGTTGGGTTGGGCGATAATAAGGCTGGCAACAAAAGCAATGCTCATTAATGCAACGAGGCTAATCAGTGTTTTTTCTATGAGCTTGTAGCTCCCAGTCCATAGAAGGAAGAACGCTGCGGAACCAATAAGAACAGGCCAAACAGCAAACGTTATATTGTTACCGGCTAAATCAGAAAGTCCAAGACTTGCGCCGGATAGGTTGCCGCCTTGATAGGCTGCGTTGCCTACGACGATTGCTGAAACAACTAAAAATATGCCGATATTACGGATCCAAGGAATCTGCAGTTGATTTCTGATGTTTTCGCCTAGTCCTTGTTGAGTAATTATACCTAGCCTAGCGGTCATCTCTTGAAGGATAATCGTCGCTAACATCGAGAATAATAATGCCCAAAGTAAAGCATAGCCATAATTGGCACCTGCAAGGCTTGCTGTAATGATTGTACCTGGACCTATAAAGGCCGCAGTAATTAGAAATGCCGGTCCAATTTGCGGTAATTTCATCAATCTTCTATTCTCCAAGTTCTTTCACTCTAACTATCGAATTTTTGTTTTAATTTCGTACACTTAACTCCTTTTCATCTCTTAGACTATACACATTATTGAACAGTTTTACATAGAGACTAACTCAGCATTTACATATTCTTAAGCCTGAAAAGTTTTGTCTCCCGCAATATAGAAATTTGAATTCAAAATGAACTCTAATCAGTTAATTATGCGAATAGAAAATTGATAAAGTAAATTGAGCTGGTTCTAGCATGTATCTAAGATGGTGCGAATAGCTAACTTACAAACTAAATCCCTTTTAATATCAGATAGATAGAAACAAAAAACCCCAATTCCTTGTAAAAGATATGGTAATTCTTTATGATCCTTTCGAAAACTAGACGGATATTGCCTATAATCCAGCCAAATAAGCTCTTGGCAGCCTGATTCGCAATTCGTTTAGAGCCTCAATTATCCGAAATTATGAGGCTTTAATGTCAAAAAATCATTTCATAAATATAGCTGGTCGAAGGGGAGACTATCCGAATGACTAATGATGGTGTAGATTTAGAGAAACGTCGTTTCTTAACACTTGCAACCGCCGCAGTTGGTGCTGTTGGGGCTGGATTTGTTGCCGTTCCTTTTTTAGGTTCTTGGAATCCAAGTGAAAAAGCCAAGGCGGGTGGTGCGCCGGTAGAATTTAATTTGGACAAAGTTCAAGTTGGTCAAATGGTTAAAGTTAAATGGCGCGGAAAGCCTGTTTTTGTTGTTCGAAGGGATGACAACACGCTTGGAGCACTCGCGGCTAATGTTAAAGAGTTGAAAGACGCTAATTCCGAAAATGCAGAAACCAAACAGCCATCTTATATTGATTCGGCGACTCGTTCGGTTCGACCTGACATCGCGGTTATAGTCGGAATTTGTACCCATTTGGGTTGCGTACCACAACATAAGAAAGAAACGGAAGTCACTTGGGGGGGCGGTTTTTTCTGTCCTTGCCATGGTTCAAAATTCGATTTGGCTGGAAGAGTCTTCAGTGGTTCCCCGGCTTCGACAAACCTTGAAGTGCCTGATTATAAGTATTTATCGGATAGCAAGATTCTGATTGGCGTTCCTGAAGATGGAGAGGTGGCATAATGGGCAAGATGACTCAATTTATGCAGTGGATCGATGACCGGTTCCCTGCGACTAAAGTGTGGAACGAGCATTTAGCTCAATACTACGCACCTAAAAACTTCAATTTTTGGTATTTCTTTGGCTCTCTAGCCATGTTGATGCTGGTTAACCAGATTCTTACAGGCATTTGGCTAACGATGAATTACACACCAACCGGCGAAGGTGCGTATGCATCCGTGGAATTTATTATGCGTGATGTTGAATGGGGGTGGTTGCTCCGTTATATGCATGGTGTCGGTGCTTCTGGATTTTTTGTCGTCGTCTATTTACATATGTTTAGAGGGCTTTTATATGGTTCATTCAGAAAACCAAGGGAATTAGTTTGGATTTTTGGAATGATCATCTTTGTCATATTGATGGCTGAAGGCTTTATGGGGTACTTGCTACCGTGGGGCAACATGTCCTATTGGGGCGCACAAGTAATCATTAACCTGTTTAGTGCTATTCCGGTTGTTGGTGAAGACCTAGCGGTTTGGATTCGCGGTGATTTCATAATCTCCGGTGCAACTCTCAATAGATTCTTTGCTTTGCACGTGGTTGCATTACCGATGGCTTTACTATTGATGGTTTTCTTACACATCGTAGCATTGCATAAAGTAGGTTCTAATAACCCTGATGGTATCGACATTAAGAAAGTTAAAGACGAAAATGGTATCCCATTAGATGGAATTCCTTTCCATCCCTATTACACGGTTAAAGATATCGTAGGTGTTGGTGTGTTCTTGTTTATTTTTTGCGGAATTATCTTCTTCAGTCCTGAAATGGGAGGTTACTTTTTTGAAGCGCCTAATTTCACTCCTGCCGATCCGCTGAAAACTCCCGAACATATTGCGCCAGTTTGGTATTTCACTCCTTATTATTCGATTTTGAAAGCAGTACCTAATCAAGGCCTCGGTGTGGTAGCGATGGGTTTATCTCTCGTCATACTTTTCTTTCTACCGTGGCTCGATCGCAGCCCTGTTTTATCCATTCGATACAAGAGCCCTATTTTTAAAGTAGCTCTTGCGCTGTTTGTCGTTTGTTTCTTTATTCTGGGTTACTTAGGTATGCTAGCTCCGAATGAGATGAGAACTCTCGTTGCAAGAATTTGTACTGTCTATTACTTTGCGTTTTTCTTGTTGATGCCTTGGTGGAGTCAATGGGGCACAACTAAGCCAGTTCCAGAAAGGGTGACTCACTAATGAAAAAGTTAATAAAAATATCATTGCTGACTTTGGCGAGCATATCCCTTTCCGTTTTAGCTTCGGGAGGTGGGAGTTATCTTCCAAATGACGAAATGCCAACTTATACTAGTCATAGGCTGACTACGTCGATGCAAAATGGTATGCAAGTCTATATGAACAATTGTATGGGGTGTCACTCTCTTGAGTTTCAGCGATATAATCGAACCGCTAAAGACTTAGTAATACCTGAAGATTTAATGATTAGTAATTTAATGTTCAGTAGCGATAAGATCGGTGATCTAATGACCAATAATATGCCAACAGCTTCCGCTGAAAAATGGTTTGGTACGGCGCCACCGGATCTATCACTGATTGCTCGCTCAAGGAAGCCACAATGGTTATATAATTATTTCAGAGGATTTTATCAAGACGATTCACGTCCCTATGGCGTTAATAACTCAGTGTTCAAAGATGTTGGTATGCCGCATGCTCTTGAATCGCTGCAAGGTATTCAAGCCAAGACTGATGAAGTTAAAAATCTGGAAAATGAAAAAGAATATGCGCTTGGCGATCTTGCTTCCGCTCAAGAAAAATTAAAAAATGAAGAAGGAGATTCAAGCGAATTGAATGCTCTGATTTCAAAATCAGAAGCGTTGATTCATGAGAATGACGAAAAATTGATGGAACTGTCTGAGTCTGGTAATTATTTCACCCTTGTTAAACAGGGGCAGTTATCACCAGCTGAGTTTGACTCCGCGATGACCGATTTAGTTAATTTTCTCGACTATATTGGCGAACCCATTAAACGAGAAAGAAAGAGCATGGGAGTTTATGTATTGTTATTCATACTATTCTTTACTGCTGTCGCTTATTTCTTGAAGAAAGAATACTGGAAAGACATTCACTAGAATCTTTATTGTTCTACTGATTGGATCCATAAGAGCGGCTCTTTTTGAGCCGCTATTGTCGTTTTTATTACTGTTAATTTTCTAACGTTTTTTTAAACGGTTAGAACAAATTACTACTAGGAGATGCCTCGATGGCGACTGTTGCTAAACGTTCAATAATGACTTTGTACACTGGTTCAGATGATGTATATAGTCATCAAGTTCGAATTGTACTTGCTGAGAAAGGAGTTAATTTTGAGGCTATTGAAGTTGCCGATAGCCGTCATCCCCCAGAGGATTTAATTGATTTAAATCCATACAATACGGTACCAACATTAGTTGATCGAGAATTAGTACTGTTCGAAGCTCCAATCATTATGGAGTACTTGGACGAAAGATTTCCGCATCCGCCACTTATGCCTGTTTATCCAGTAGCTCGAGCGCGTTCTCGGTTAATGGTGAGGAGAGTAGAAAAAGATTGGTATAGTTTGATGAATACGATTCTTACTGGTAAAGAAAAAGAAGCGGAGCAAGCGCGAAAAGAGCTGACTGAAAGCTTATTAACGTTAGCGCCGGTATTCTCAGAAACACCTTACTTTCTTAATGAAGACTTCTCATTAATCGATTGCTGTTTAGCACCGCTGATGTGGCGACTTCCAACGATGGGAATTAAACTCACAGGTCGAGGCTCCAAAGAAGTAACAACTTATATGGAATTGTTGTTTGAAAGAGAATCCTTTCAAGCGAGTTTAAGTGATATTGAGCGAGAAATGCGTCCTTAATGAGCGATTCCAACCGCTATTCGCATTTTCAGCGATTAGCGGTATTTGAATTTTACTGTTGTTTTTTAAATCCTACTGGAGCTCGTTGTGACCAATATTGATTTAGTGGGTAGTTCATTTTCTTCCAACAAGCCTTATCTTTTTCGAGCCATTTACGAATGGATCTTAGACAATGAGGGAACTCCTTTTTTACTTGTTGATGCGAATCAGCCCAATGTTCAAATTCCCTTTGAGCATGTAAAAGACGGCCAAATTATTTTGAACGCGTCGCCTTCAGCCATTCAAAATTGGTTTGCAGATAATGATGCTATCTCCTTTAACACCCGTTTCTCAGGAAAACCGCTACAAATTTACATCCCCATAAGTGCCTTATTGGCGATATATGCCCAAGAGAATAGTTTGGGAATGGCTTTTCCAGAGGCTGTTGAACAATCCAATCATCCATTAGAAGATGAAAAAGATTCTCAAGTGCAAAGTAAAGATAACGAAAAAAGTAAGAAAAAATCAAAAGTGTCTCATTTGAAAGTAATCAAATAGTTTTATTCGGTGCTTTCGCAACTTTAAAGAGTGCTTGCGCTTAGTCGAGCTCTTCTTCGATCGTTTCGAATACTTTGACAACTCTTGATACACCATCGATGTTTCTTGCAATTTCAACGGCTTTGTCGGCTTCAGATACAGTGACCAGCCCCAATAAGAAAACTTCAGTATTTTCGGTGACTACTTTTATTCTTGATGAAGGGAACTCCTCTGCGAACAACATTGCCGATTTAACTTTAGAAGTTAAGAATTCGTCTTGTCTTTTAGCAAAGAAAGCGATTGGTGCAGCAATGCGAATTTGGTTATAAATTTTTCTTATTCGAGCTGTTTTTTCAACTTCCTTCTTTGCTCTTAGCTTTAGACTCGCTGTCGGAGCTTGACCCACCAAAAGCACCACCCCGTTATAACTGATAACGTCAATATTGGCATCCTTCCAAATCTCATCATCTTCAAATAGCGAGCTGCTTGATTTTATTTCAATGTTTTCGTCTTCGAGTTGAGCCGGTACGGTTCTTCTATCTTGACTGGCTACTGCACCGGTGGCCGCGCCTGCAACAAATAAACCTGCACAGCCTGAAAGTAAAAAACAGCATGAGGTGAGTAACGCAAGAGCGATTAGTTTCATTGGCTGCTTCCAAATAATTGATTATCGATAAGATCGCAAAGGCTATGAATTACCAGCAAGTGAACTTCTTGTATTCTCGCTGTGGAGTTTGATGGCACACGAATTTCAACATCATTTTCACTAATTAAACCAGCCATTTCGCCACCGTCTTTGCCAGTACAAGTTATAATTAACATGTCTTTTGCAAGTGCTGCTCTCATCGCCTCGATAACATTTTTTGAATTACCACTGGTGGAAAATGCCAGCAAAATATCACCAGCTTGACCGAGAGCTTTTACTTGTTTTGAGAAAATTTGAGAAAAATCATAGTCGTTTCCAATCGCGGTAATCGTTGCTGTATCTGTTGTTAAAGCTACTGCAGGCAGAGGTGGTCTGTCTCTCTCATAGCGGTTTAACATCTCTGATGAGAAATGCTGTGCATCGCCTGCTGATCCGCCATTACCGCAGGTTAGTACTTTACCGCCATTAAGCATCGTTTGAACCAATAATTGGCCGGCCTTTGCTATTTTTTCAGGCAATACGTCCGCAGCAGCAATTTTTGTTTGAATACTTTCGGTAAAGTTGTTGCGAATTCTCTCTATCATATTCTGTCGCTTATCGTGGTTAGGCAATCATTTGTTGTGTCTGCAAAACATTCAGTCTAAAAATCTGAACTGAATGCACCTTTAATCCAGTTATAATTCGATTGGTTAAGGTTACCAGTAATTGCAAAAACATCAAACCGGCACGGAGTTTTATTAGCCAATTTGTGAGTCTGTAAATAGTGACCAGCTGCTCGAACTATTCTTTGTTGTTTTTTTCTATCGACGCTCTCAATTGAGCCACCATAAACTTGAGAGCGGCGGTATCTTACTTCAATAAATACAAGATCTTCTTTGTCTTTCGCTATTATGTCAATTTCGCCCATTTTACAATCGTAGTTTGTCGTTACAATCTGTAGACCATTTTTAACAATTATCTTACAAGCGGCTTTTTCGTGTTTATCGCCAATTTGTTTGCGATTTAACTTAAATTTATCAAACATTTGATTTTCTGCTTAACGATATAATAAATTTAATTTGGGTCACTCTTCTATCTAACAGAATTTAACGGAAGAGGTCCCACTGACTTCGGTGTTTCGGGCGGAAGTCTTTCTTTGGTCACTTTCGGGATTCCCTTGATGAACTTCGCCCATGTGAGATATCGGTGGACCAGACCTGCTTCGTTAACGCCGATCTCGCCTGACAAACCGTACCAGCGATAGTCAGGAAAAGCTTGCAATTTGTTTAGTTGAGATATGAGTTGATAGGCATCATACCCTAACGAAAAGAAGCGTCCGTTGGTTCCTTTTAGAATATTTGGGTCGATCCCAGAAATAAACTGCCTCGTTTCTAGTATATCTTGCTGCTGGCTGATATAGAGTGGAATATCTGAAAATTCGATGCCGTTTAGATCATTATCTTGTTCAACTTCGGCCGAGCCTGAATAGACTCGCTCTGTTGATATTACTGGCAAATCGAGTGCAAAATAAAAGTCGATAAAGGGCTTTATTCGTCTTGCTTCTTTAGGTGTTGAAATCATAAATATAAAATCGGCATCTTTTCTTCTTCTTATTTCTGACTCTATATTTCTACCAAGAATTTGCTCAAGTTTTCGTTTTCTCTCGAAACTTTCATTAACTCTCAAAAGGTTCTGTACATTACTCTTTAACTTCTTTATATCCTTGAACTCTTCGGTGTCAATTAATTCCCCACCTAACTGCTCGAAATACTGTTTGAAGGCTGTTTTAGCGCGCTGTCCACGCTGATCCATAGGTAAGAAAGCAATTGCTTTTCGATAGCCTTGCTCCCAAGCTCTATGAGCAGCTTGAATTGCTTTGTCTTCAATTGAAAAGACAAATTGGTAAATAGAAGAATGACGGGAACTATCGGTATTGGTCGTGTTTAAAAATAATACGGGAGTTGACAGACTATCTAGATTAACAATTTCATTGATTGATTTTTTTATTAACGGACCGATTACAAAATCGGCTCCTTCTGCAATAGCTTGTTGATAGCTCGATGCGCCAGATAAAGATTTAGCAGTATCGTAAAACTGAAGTTTTGAGGCTTTGTTAAGGTTGGCTTGTTGGTACTGAGCAGCGACTAAACCGTCGTGAACCATTTTACCCGTTTTTCCAAATCGTCCACTTAAAGGCAGTAATACGGCAACTGTCTTTGGAATGAAATCCTTAACGGAAGCAACAAGTTTTAGTGTTTTGGGTTGTACGACCATAGCAGGATGTAGAGGGTAACGATTTTTCCATAACTCCATTTTCTTAATGAGTAGATCGGGCTGGTTTCCCCAGCGTTTATTCAGCAGAACTATTTCTAACCAACCGTTGACACGCTGACTGTTGAAATCTGAGACTATTTGCTGCAAAAATTCAGGCGCCATTTCATTGATCGCCAGCCAAATTTTTTCATTATTATCTTCCAGTATTCCTTGCTCAGTAATCAGATCGTCCAATTCGATTCGTTGTTTTGCAGCTTCCAGGTAATTGCCATTTAATAAGTAACTATCGGAAAGAGATTGGGAATAACGAATTTGCCATTTTATTGAATGTGCTGTTGGATTGTTAATAGTGCGGAGTTGACCTAATGAAGCTTTGTATCTTTCATTAATATTGTCTGCTGAATCAGTGCTATCGTCCACGAGAAGTGCTTCACCATAATATAAGTGATAGGTGTTAGTTTGTAATATAGATAAGAAACGACTGTCAATATGGACTAAAAGCTCGAGCGCTTTATTTTGTCGGTTTTGATCAATAAGTAAACCTGCAGCTTGAAGTAAAAGCGGGTTCTTTTTATCAGCTGGTGCGAGATCGGCTTGTTGCAGCAAAGACTCGACGCTTTGGACCGAGTGAGTGAGATCGGACGGGCCTCTTTTACTCGATGGTCCACAGGCCAACATTAATGTTGACAATGAAACAAACAAAACTATTTTAAAGCTATGAGTGATATAATTATTCATAGAAAGTTCATCAATTATTTAACATTCCAAGGACATTCATGTCAGTTGATTCTTCTAATAATAAATCGAATTCTGAAAATCAGGGACAAGGGACATTGTATGTTGTTGCGACGCCAATTGGAAACCTTGAGGATACCAGTGAACGAATGCGTCACATTTTGTCCACAGTTTCTCGAATTGCAGCCGAAGATACCCGTCGAACCAAGCAATTATTATCGCATATCGGTGCGGATACGCCATGTTTTTCGTTTCATGATCATAACGAACGACAAAAGATCGACCGGGTCGCCGAGTTACTTCAAAAAGGAGACTCAATCGCTTTAGTTTCTGATGCTGGGACACCTCTTATTAGCGACCCAGGATATCCCTTAGTTAATGAGTTGCGTAAAAGGGGGATGAATGTTGTTGCGATTCCTGGACCTTGTGCTCTAATCGCTGCTCTTTCTATAGCAGGATTGCCAAGTGATCGGTTTGTTTTCGAGGGTTTTTTGCCCTCAAAGAGTGGCGCTAGGCTCGTTCAATTGCATCGAATCGCATTAGAAACGGCAACCACTATCTTTTACGAATCCTCCCATCGGATTAGAGCTTGTCTCGGTGACATGGCCATTGCTTTCGGTGAAGAACGGCATGTAGTGGTTGGTCGAGAATTGACCAAAACCTTCGAAACAGTGCTCGATGGAACGGTGACCGAACTAATAGGAATGCTTGATAATGATCCTAACCAAAGAAAAGGAGAATTTGTGGTAATGGTTCGAGGTTCCGTTAAAGATACTGAAGGACTATCTGAATCTGCAAAAATGCTCGCCAGAAAATTAGTCGAACATTTGCCAAAGAAACAAGCCGCAAAAATCACTGCAGAAGTATTTGAAGAGAAAAAAAACAAAGTCTATGAATATTTGTTAAACGGTTAGTTAAGAATTTTTCTTTGACTAGTCAGTGTGTGATTGTGAGGATTGTAGTTTAATAGACTGGGAGCTAAGGGATTATCTTTAGCAGAACTCGCCCCCTGTGTGGTTTTGTAACTTTATCCATTACTTAATTCTTTTACATGGTTTTTACATGAGTCAAGATTGTAACTGATATGATACTTATTCATAGAACAGAAATCTTGTAACTCCGCATATGGCATCCGGTAATTGAATATGAAGAACGAAAAACTGATTTTAATAGTGGAAGATGAAGAAGCGATCCGCACTGGGCTAGTCGATGTATTTGTCTATCATGGATATCAAGTGGAATTTGCAGAAGATGGAGCTGAGGGCCTTAAAATGGCGCTTACTGGACGATATGCACTAATTATTCTAGATGTGATGCTACCCAGTTTGAATGGGTATGACATCTGTAAAGAAATTCGAGAACAAGACAAGTCTCAACCCATTATTATGCTAACTGCCAAAACCGCGGATGAAGATATAATTCAGGGTTTAACTTTAGGCGCTGATGATTATGTAGCGAAGCCATTTTCAGTTGCTCAATTAGTCTTGAGAGTTCAAGCGGTTCTAAGGCGTTCTTTCGATACGGTTGGTTCTTCGGTCATTCAATTAGTCGGTGGTAAAACAATCGATTTAATCAATTACAGTGTGAGTCATGACGGTATAGAAACTCCGTTGACTCGGCGTGAAGTTGAAGTTATTGAGTATCTCTTAAAATATCCTATGAGACCGGTCTCCAGAGAAGAACTATTGAGCAATATTTGGGGATATCAACCGGAAATGGCTATCGAAACACGGACCGTTGACATTCATATTGCCAAAATTAGAAAAAAGATAGAACAAAATCCTAAGAATCCAAACTATTTGGTCACTGTTCGTGGTGCTGGTTACAAAATGCTGACACCGCATTCTGACACGAGAACTTAGTATTAGACTCTCACAGCAAAACCTAGTGGCCATCATCGAGACTGTTTTATTATTATGTATCGTTTCTCTCTAACAAAAACACGCCGTATATTTATCGCTTTCTTTTTATTGTTAGCGGTACCGTCGACTATTTTGAGCTTTCAAGCGTATCAACAACTTAAATGGCAAAGTCTCCACCAAACGCGTCAAATTGGCGTTGAGCTAGTTAAACAAATTGATAATCGTTTAGTTGCTGCAATAAGAAAAGAAGAAGCGCGTACCGACACGGATTACACTTTTTTTGTATTAGCGGGTAGCCCTGAGGCAAGATTTGTTCAGCGCTCAGAGTTGTCTAAATTTCCGGTTGATTCGGATATTCCTGGATTAGTAGGTTACTTCCAAATTGATAGTGAAGGCCAGTTTAGTTCACCAGTATTACCTTCTGCTGCAGTACAATCAGAAGTGGTACCGAGCTTATACGGTATTGATCATGAGGAAAACAAGCAGCGATTGGCCCTCGAAAATCAGCTAAAGCTCATTTTGAAAGAGAACCGATTAGTGACTGAGCTGAACGATTCTCCGGAGCCAGAGGCCGATGGACTCAATTTCGACGATAATAATGACGAACGGAACCGCGTAATGATGAGTCAATCCGAACAGCAAGAATCTAGCACAACGTCAGATAATTCAGTCAGTTCTACAGTACCGCCACAATCTAAGCCCGTAATTGTCGTTACGGGCAGCAGGGTCAAAAGAGAAGCTGATGAAAAGAATGCTTTTTATCAAGCCATTGAGAAAAAACGCCGACAAAGCAGCCAGAAAAAAAAACAGAGTGTGGCTTCATTATCAGAAGAAATTGCTGCAACACGTACCAGCCGAAAAGCTCGATTGGAGAAAAATTATAGTCCCCAGCAATCCCTTTCTAATTCAATATCCAAAAACGATACTGTTACTGACCGTATAAGACCTGAGCAAATCAAACTGGATTTATTTGAGAGTGAAATAGAGCCTATTAAATTCAGTTTGTTGGAAAGCGGTCATTTTGTCATCTATAGACAAGTTTGGCGAAACGATTCAAAGATAGTGCAAGGCGCAATCGTCTCTGCAGCCGCTTTTGTTGAAAATGCAATTATTAGTAGTTTTCGACAATCATCTCTAACAAAAATTTCCAGTGTGCAGATTTTTTTCGGTGACGAGCTTATTGCAACAGACCAAGGAGAGGTTTCGGATTATTCGTTGAGCTCTTCTAGGGACTTGAATGGAGAGTCTTTATTGGAATTGAGCCTCAGTGAACCATTCGCTCAGATTTCACTCGATTTCAAAATCACTGACTTACCGACGCCTGCTGGTGCAACTTTTGTCGTTATAGTCGCTATTGGCTTGTTGTTGGGACTTGTCTTGGGGACTACATTTCTCTACAACTTAGTGCTGAAGCAGTCTTATCTAGTGCAACAACAGCAGGATTTTGTTTCTTCCGTAAGTCATGAACTGAAAACGCCGCTGACTTCGATCCGCATGTATGGTGAGATTCTCAAACAAGGATGGGTAACAGAAGAAAAGCGGCGAGAGTATTACGATTATATTTATTCTGAATCTGAACGGTTATCGCGATTAATAGCTAATGTACTGCAGATATCGGGTATGAGTCGAAACTCGTTGGAACTAGACCTTGAACCCGTGACTATTTCTGAATTGAGCAATTTGATTAGATCGAAAGTGGATTCTCAATTAATACAAAGTGGTTTTGAATTGGTGATGGAAGAGGGGCGGAATACCACCAATCAGTCGATAAATGTCGATAAGGATGCTTTTATTCAAATTGTGATTAATTTGGTTGATAATGCAATTAAATATGCTGTAAATGCGACTATAAGAAAAATCGAAATTAAATTACTGGTAGTTTCACAGGACCAAATCATTTTGTCCGTCAGAGATTATGGTCCTGGAATCGCAAAGAAAGATCGCAAAAGAGTTTTCGACCTATTTTATCGAAGTGGTGAAGAAATGACTCGAGAAGTGAAAGGAACAGGTATTGGTTTGGCCTTGGTGAAGGAATTAGTGGATGCTATGTCAGCCAAAATTCGAGTCGATAACTGTCACCCCGGAGCAGAATTTCGAGTTGAATTCAATTCTTCCAATTAATACGATTTTTCGCTGTTTTGTCCATGGATTTCGTCTCGTACAGAGATATGAGACGAAAATGGTCAAAATATACAATTTAATTGCTAATAAATGTGATTCTTAGCCTTTTGCGTATGGCAAGATCGAATCACTTTTGGTATTATGCCCCGCCTAAAATTTGAGCAATAAGAGGAAAGTTGAGTGGATCGTGCGGAATTAGAGTTACAGTTAGAGGTTTGGAAAGAACTAGCAATTAGCAAGCAGATGTTAATTGGGGCCGCTGCTGAAGCTTTGGGTATTAATTCAGAATGCAGTATGGACGAGATCAAGACTGCCTTTGAAAAAGCGACTCAACGGGCCACTGAAGCTGATGCAAATGTCGCAAAAGCTAAAGACGAAGCTCACAAAGCAATTAGCGAAATGCAAGCTAAGGTCAAATTTAGTGACGTCGCGGCAGCCAAGGCAAAAGATGAGTCCGAACTAGCATTGGTTGCTTCAAAAGCAGCGGATCAACGTGTGGACGCTGGGCGAGAAGCTAACTCTGGCTCCCTTAAGAAAGCCAACGCAGAAATTGCTGAGAAAGATAAAGCACTAAAGCAAATCAAAAAAGTTCTTGCTGATTCTCCTGAAAATGTTGTCAAAAAGCTTAAGACGTTGAAGAAAGAAAAAATGGATGAATCTAATGCTCGTAAGAAAGCAGAAGACGATGCAAGAAAGCAAAAGAAAGAAAAGCAGAAATCAGAGCAAGAATTAAAAGATTTAGAGTCCACTCTTGAACAGTGTGCAACTCTTGTCGAGCAAATTAAAAAGTTAAAAACTTTTAGTGAGTCACAATATGACCAGCTGAAAGAACTCGTTGAAGATGCAGATTCGTTGGAGAAAACGCCTAAGTTAGATGACGATTTGATCGCTAACATTGAAAAATTGGCAGGAATGGAAGACGATAGCAAAGACGATGAGAAGGCGGCGGTCAGTAAGAAAAAGCCAGCACGCAAAAAAACACGTAAGAAATAGACCGAATACAGTCGATATTCACTGTTTAGTAAGAAGGCCGCTTTAGCGGCCTTTTTTATTTTTTTAATCTAATAGAAACTCTCGATATCGTGGGTTGATGTTGGTAGAATGCGCGCCGAGGGTCAACCGAACAGTCGCCGCTTGCATTAACTTTAGTTTTTGCGAGGGGAGGAAAGTCCGGACTTTATAGAGCAGAGTGCCAGGTAACGCCTGGGCAGTGTAAACTGACGGCAAGTGCAGCAGAAAGAAAACCGCCTTTTAGTGTTTTCATTAATCGGTAAGGG